>CAZGZZ010000039.1:0-18293 GCA_964530315.1 uncultured Lachnospiraceae bacterium | reverse complement strand
AAAGTTGTCGCCGTAAGTGACTTATGAGGTGTAAAATACTGTTTTTTCGACAAACGGTATGATAATGTGCAAAAAGACCCTCTTTTATATGTTAAGCTATAAAATTTTGCAAAATTTCATTGATTATCGGAGAACGAATGAAAGGAACTTTGCCAAAATACAATTAAATATATTGTAAAAACACCTCATTTGAGTTGCTCTGCAACCCACCTTCCCTTGAGGGGAAAGTTGTCGCCGTAAGTGACTTATGAGGTGTAAAATACTGTTTTTTCGACAAACTGAAAGACGGTGCAATTTTTTTGCACCGTCTTGATTTTTTTTTTTTTTTTTTGATATTATCTATGCTTTTCAAAACATTCACTGCAATAAACAGGTTTGTCATTTCTCGGCATAAAGGGAACTTTATCAATTTTTCCGCAATCTGCACAAACAATTTCATACATTTCTCTTGCTTGCTTAATGCTGTTCTTTTTTGCAATTCTGCATTCCTTGCAACGGATCGGTTCGTTTTCAAATCCTTTTTCGGCATAAAATTCCTGTTCGCCGGCAGAGAAGATAAATTCGTTGCCGCAATCCTTGCAGATTAGTGTCTTGTCTTCGTACATTTTCATTTTCCTCACTTTTCGATGTAATAATAAATAAATTTCAAATCAAAACAGCTTCAAGCTTTTTTTTGATTCGCTGAACCGCATTGTCAACGGATTTTTTGCTTATGTTTAATGCCGCTGAAATATCAGCATATGATGCACCGCCCAGATAATGTTTAAAAACCCTTAATTCCAGATTGCTCAATGAAGCTTTTATTTTTTGCTCATATGAAGCGAGTGTTTCATTTGAAATAAACACAGCTTCGGGATTGTGCTCGGACGGAGCCTCAATTGAGTCGGCAACCGATCCGCATCCGTCATCGGAATAAAAGGAATCTAAAGATAGTGATGAATTAAGCGGTAAGTGCTTTTGTCTTGTGGTTGATTTCAAAAGAGATATAATTCTTCTTGAAATGCATAATACAGCAAAATTTTTAAATGAAGTTTTATCCTGCTTGAAATCCTTAATTGCACTGTATAATCCAATCATTCCCTCTTGGAAAATATCATCTTTTTCCATACCCGACATATAATATTTAGAAGAGCAATAACCGACAAAGCTTTTATAGCGGTTAATAAGTTCTTCTTCGGCAAGGCTGTCACCTTTTTTTGCCGACAATACCAATTCTTCATCGGACAGAGAATTTATCGATTCAACTGTTATCATAATTAAAATCCTCCGTATTTAACAACGCAAGTTAATTTTAACACAGAATATTATACTTGTCAAGAAAATAAATGGGGAATTTCAACAAAAAATTCCCGGTGAGGCATTATTAATTATATAATTTGACAGATGATGTCAAATTTTGTTTTATTGTTGAATTTATCCGAGAAATATTGTATAATGTAAATAATTTAAAATTTGGAGGGAAGATTTATGAAAATATGTGTATTCGGAGCGGCAAGCAATGAAATTGCCCCGAAATATATCAGTGAATGCGAAATACTCGGAGAGGTGATGGCAAAACGAGGTCATGGCCTTGTGTTTGGTGCCGGAAAGAATGGTATGATGGGTGCTGCGGCGAGAGGCGTTAAAAAAGGCGGAGGAAGCGTGACGGGTGTAATTCCAAATTTCTTCAGAGAGGAAAGCATAGAGCAAATTTTTGACGAATGTGATGAATTGATTTATACCGAAACAATGGCGGAAAGAAAGAGCAAAATGGAGGATCTTGCCGATGCGTTTATAGTTGTTCCGGGCGGAATCGGAACATTTGAGGAGCTTTTTGAAATACTTACCTTAAAACAGCTTTCAAGACACACAAAACCAATTGTTATATATGATGTTAAGGGTTACTATGAAAAACTTGAAGAATTTTTGCAGATTGCTTTTGATGAAAGATTTATAAGAAAAGATTGCCGTATGCTTTACGAAAAATGTAAAACTCCCGAAGAAGCTCTGACATATATCGAAAATGATAAACGACAAAAGAGAGATGTACACGATTTAAAGAACGGTTGATTTTACAATTTAATTATTAAAATTCAATATTTCGGCTATAATAAATATATTAATCAGCAGAATGGAGAATTTTAATAATGTCGAAAATTATAGTAAAAAACAGCGGACAACTTTTCGGAGATGTCGAAATCAGCGGATCAAAAAACAGCTCATTGCCGATTATGGCGGCGTGTATTTTGACAAAGGGAACAAATGTCATAAAAAACATTCCGAATTTGAGCGATATCACTGTTATGGCATCGCTCTTGGAGGATTTGGGAGCGATTATAGATTATTCTCAAAATGAAATGAGAATTAATTGTGAAAATATATCTGGATATACAGCGCCGTGCGAATCGGTGGGGAAGATGCGAGGGTCTTTTTTGCTTGCCGGTGCACTGCTTTCAAGGTTCGGATGTGCAAAAATCGCATTGCCCGGAGGGTGTCCGATAGGAACAAGACCCGTTGATTTGCATTTAAAAGGTTTTGCGGCAATGGGCGCCGTGATTTCAAGCGGACACGGGTATGTTGAATTAAAAGCAAACAAATTGAATGGTGCAAAAATATATCTTGATTTTCCGAGCGTCGGAGCAACGGAAAATTTAATTATAGCGGCTGTTTCGGCGCAAGGTGAAACAATTATCGAAAATGCCGCCGCAGAGCCTGAAATCGTCGATTTGATTGATTTTTTAAATAAACAGGGAGCAAAAATTGAGGGCGGCGGAAGCGATACAGTAAAAATTACTGGTGTAAATGATTTAAAAGGTACTGTTCATACGGTTATACCCGACAGAATCGAAGCCGGAACATTTTTATGTGCTTTTGCGATGACGAGGGGAAAGGGCAGAATAAAAAATGTCAATTTCAGTCACATTAAGCCCGTTACGGCAAAGCTCACCGAAATGGGAGCTTGTATATATGAAGAGGAAAACGGATGTCTGGGAATTGATGCATCGGGAAATTTGAAAATGTCAGATGTCAAAACATTGCCGTTCCCCGGTTTTCCGACAGATATGCAAGCACCGTTTTCTGTCTTGTTAAGCACGGTCGAGGGTACGGGAATAATTGTAGAAACCATATTTGAAAATAGGTTTTTACACATCGGCGAGCTTAACAGAATGGGAGCAAACATAAAAATCGACGGAAGAACTTCAGTGATTGAGGGCGGACATACCTTGTCGGGAGCAAAGGTTAATGCTTTTGATTTGAGGGGCGGTGCGGCGTTGGTTTTGGCAGGAATGACAGCACTGGGAGATACCGAGGTGAGCGGTATTGAGCATATTGAAAGAGGATATGAGAATTTTTCTGAAAAGCTTTTAAAAATCGGCGGAGCGTGTTATAAGGTTGAGTAATATTTACTTGACCTTTTATTTTTACATAATGCTTGACATTTAAAGTTATTTGGGATAGAATTATACTGAAAAGCAGTTATGAAGGGATGGTTTTATGAAAAAACTGATTACACTTGTTCTAACATTTATATTTGCACTTTGTGCAGTACCTGTCGAAGCGGCAAAGACACCGTCTTTGGATTTTTTGAAAGCATCATATAAGGACAGTAAATATACAAATGTTTCTCAAAACGGAAATATTTCCTTTGAATTGAATAAACCGATTGAGGGAATTGACTATATCACATCTATGATGCCTTTGTCAAACTCTCCTATTGATTTAAAAACACTGATTAACGGATTGTTTGATTCGACAATTACATATTCATCAAAGCAAAAAACGGTTAATGCCGGAGAAAAAACAACAGCAGAGGTGAATATTAAATCAAACGCTCCGATAAAAATAAATAATAATTTGGAGCTTTCGGTTAATACAAATTATTCGATATGGACACAGTTGGATTTGACGGATAAAGAAAATGTCGCAATCAATTATGTTATGTCAACACCGATAAACACAAAATATATCACTATGGATATTGATGATATCGGATATGCGGATGAGCAAAATGCGGTAAGAGAAATGATTTCCGGAATTTATATATCCGATGAAAAATTGGCAGAGCTTCAAAATAATATTGTTGACAGCATTTATAAAAATGCAAAGGTGACAGGAAATGCAAAAAACATTAAAATCACATTTTCCGATTTGGGCTTGAAAAAGACAATTGCCGATATTATCGATACAGCTATCGGCTTGTATGATGAGGAAACGCAAAAGAAGCTTTTGGCTGACAGTGAAGAAAGTTTTGAAAATTTGAAAAATGCCGCAATAAAAGTTCCGTTCTTTGCCGATGATGCTCTTGTGATTGAATATAAGCTTGACAGCAAAAACAGAATAATAAACGAAAAATTTGATATAAATGTTGACCTTGATTTGTTTAAGTTTTCAACATTTTTAACGGGTGACACCGAGGGGCTTATTGAGGGAAAAAGCAATCTTTCCTTTAGTGTGAGCGGTGAAACTGCATTAAAATACAATACGGTTTCAATCAAACAGCCTGAAGTGACAGCGGAAAACAGTATCTCAATAACAGAACTTATGCCGACATACGGAATGTATGAAGAATATGAGGAAGAATCATATTATTCAAAATATCTTGCAGTTGATTCGGATGAAAACTTCTATGGTGCAAACGGTGAGAAATACATACCGTTGAGAGATTTGCTTGAGAACTTTGATTATGAAGTTAGTTACGATAACGGAATAATTACGGCAACTTCCGATTCCGAGTTTGCAGAATATAATTTGATTGTGTTTGATATAAAATCAAATGTTGTAAAAACAGATACGGCTGAATTTTTGATGAGTGCCGCACCTGTTATCAAAAACGGCACATCATATATAACAATTCCCGACGGGGAAGCACTTTTGAATTTTAATGTATGGACATATAACTATTATCCGCACGAGAAAGACGGTTATATAAGCATTGAAAGAAATGCCGATGAAGAGGATTTTTAAATTGAAAAAAAATATCCTTGTTCCTATTTGGAGCAAGGATATTTTTTATACGGCTCTATGTCCGAGACCGATTACGACATCGTTCATATTTAACAGTCCCACAGCAAAGAATACGCATACACAAATATGTGAATTACATCTTGCAACGGCAATTTTCCCGCCGACATTGAGTCCGGTGGATTTATTGATAATCTGTGAAATTGCTTCGTGGGTAGCTCCTGCGACAGCACCCTCTTCTGCGTGTGTATCTTTTATGACACTTTCTCTTTTTGCGGCAACGACTGCTCTTTCGATTATTTTTGGGATTGAATTGGGGAATTCTCCTCCGAAATCGATTGCGGCACAAAATATGTCGGAATTTTTGAGCGTTTCTTTAAGCTCTGTTTCTTCCATACGGTCATTTGTCATTGCAAGCTTGATAGCGGCTTTTGATACTTCTTTGCTTCCGTTTAACATAATTTTTTACTCTCCGTTTCGTATTTTTTCGTTTATTGATTCAGCGGCAAGATAACCGGTTGAATATGCTATTTGTAAGTTAAATCCGCCCGTATAGGCATCAACATCTATTATTTCGCCGGAGAAATACAATCCCCCTGCGATTTTTGATTCCATTGTTGATGGATTTATTTCGGAAACCTTTATGCCTCCCGATGTAATTATCGCTTCATCAATCGGTCGGAAGTCTTTGACTGTCAGTGTAAGGCTTTTTATTGTTTCGGCAAGGCGTAGGCGTTCTTCCTTTGTAATTGAATTTACCGCTTTATACTCGGGAATTTCGGCAAGACGGATAATAACGGGAATAAGAGCTTTCGGCAAAAGCTCATCCAATGCATTTATTATGTGCTTGTTTTTGAATTGTTCAAAATCACGGCATATGCGTCTGTCAAGCTTTTCAAGGTCAAGTGCAGGTTTTAAATCTATCGATATTTTATAATTTTCTTTTTCAAGGTTTTTCATATGTGCGGAGGCTGAAAGAATAACAGGTCCGCTCAAACCGAAATGAGTGAACAGAAGTTCACCGAAATCGGTGTATATTTTTTTGTTTTTCTTGTTTGTGACTGAAATTTTGATATTTTTTAATGAAAGTCCCATCAATTCACTTACCCATTTTTCCACCGTCACAATGGGTATTAGTGACGGCTTCGGCGTAGCAATCGAGTGCCCGAGCTGTTTTGCAAGCTTATATCCGCCGCCGTCCGAGCCTGTTAGGGGATAGGAACATCCGCCCGTTGCCAAAACAGCAAAATCAGCCGCATAAGTTCTTTTTTTTGTTTTAACACCGACAATTTTTCCATCTTCAGACAGGATTTTTATTACTTCATCATTTATGAGAGTGACATTTTTTTGGAGTGCATATTTTTTGAGAGCATCGGCAACATCCTTTGCACTGTCCGACACGGGAAAAATTCTCTCTCCCCGTTCAACCTTTGTTTCGACACCGAGAGAATTCAAAAGAGAAACGATGTCTTGGTTTGTGAATGCGTAAAATGCACTGTATAAAAATCTCGGATTTGTTGGGACATTTGATATAAATTCTTCAATGTCGGCATTGTTGGTAATGTTGCATCTGCCTTTTCCCGTTATACGGAGCTTTTTTCCCAAAAATTTGTTTTTTTCGATTAAAATAACCTTTTCACATTCTTTTGCAAGCGTTCCTGCGGCAATCATTCCTGCCGGACCGCCTCCGATTACAATAGCTGTTTTATTCATTCTTTATCATATACCCCGTATTCATCCCATATATTTTCAAGCTTTTCAAAGGTATTTTTAATTTTTTCCTTTTGTTTCATTCCCAATGCCGCAATAAGAGCGTTGACAACGCTCAATGGTGCGACGAGTGAATCCACAAAAGAATTCATATCGGTTTTTGCACACAGCGAATAATCCGCAACTCTGACAATAGGTGATGCAGGACTGTCTGTAATACCGATAACCTTTGCTCCTTGCTTTGATGCATATTCCAAAAGCTTGATTATGTTTCTGGAATATCTCGGAAAGCTCATACCGATTATGACATCATCTTCTCCGATATGCATTGCCTGTTCAAACATATCTGCAGGGTCAGCCGAGCTTATAAGCTTTGTATTGTCAAACATCTGACGAAGATAAAAATCTGTGAATGATGCCAATGCCGCCGCACTTCTGACTCCGGTTATATATATGTTTTGTGCGGACAAAATCGCACCTACACAATCATCAAATTGTTTTTTGTCAATGTCTTCAAGTGTTTGTTCAATCATTCTGACATCCGATTTCAAAACCGAGGATAAAATATTGTCACCGTCAAGATGTCTTGATGCAATTTCCATACGCTTTAGGGAGGTTGACTGCGTGACAGTCAGCTGTCGCAAGCGTTTTTGCATTTGCGGATATCCCATAAAACCTATTTCAGCCGCAAAACGAACAACGGTTGACTCACTGACACCGATTGTTTCGCTCAATGCGGCGGCGGTCATATATGCCGCTTTATCGTAATTTTCCAAAATGTATGTGGCAATAAGCTTTTGCCGTTTGGAAAATGTGTTGAGGTTTTCTTTTAAATATGCCAATATATCTATTGATTCCATAAGCGTACCTTCTTTGAAATTAATCATATTTATTTTACCACAAAGAAATATTTCTGTAAAGTATTTTAAAAAAATATCGTTGCTGTTATTGTAAAAAAACTTGCCTTTTATATGCACTTTGTGTTATAATTGACACATACAGAAATTTATTGCATAAAATTCTTAAAACTTAACGGCTTTTGCGGTCATTGGACAGCTGTGTCAAAAGACATTAATAAAAACAACGGAAGAGGAAAATAATGAAAAACTTAACAAACAAAATATACGAATTTATAAAAAAATATTATTATCTGTTCTTTTGTGCTTTGGCACTTATATTCCCAAATATATTGTTGATGAGACTGATAAGTCCGGGAATATTTTCGGAAAGATATGTCGATTTTGCAAGATTGATATTTACATCGGGATGGATTTTTCTGATTGTGTTTTTTTGTGTATATGTACTGCCGAAAAGGGTAGGAAAAATCATATTCGGAACAGTTTCAACACTGTTTATTGTTTTATCTTTCAGCGAATATTTGTATTACAGAATATTCGACCAATTTTTCTGGCTGAAAAGCATAATGCTTGCAGGTGAGGGAAGCGATTATTTTTCGCAGGCAATCGGATTAATTGATGTACAGCTTGTTTTGTGTACCGTTCTTGCGATGGCTTCAATGGTTATAGCCTTGGTAAAGTGGAAAAAACAGAGCGTAGGTAAGAAAAAAACATTATTAATTGCGATTATTCCCATTACGGCATTGATTTTGACTCACATATTTATGATGCCGAACGAACACAAGGAAAAAATGGATCAGTGGGATATTTGGAGAAAACCGAAAGTGGTATATAAAAATTTTTCCGACATAAACAAAAGCTTTGAAATGACGGGATTGTATCAGTTTACATATCTTAATCTTCATACGGCACTCTTTTCCAAAAACGAATGTGATGATGAAACAAGAGAAAAGATTGATAATTATTTTGAACAAAAGGGCGAAATGCCGGTAAATGAATATACGGGACTTTTTAAAGGCAAGAATGTTATTGCCGTTATGATGGAAAGTATGGACACCTGGTTAATTGATGAGGTAAACACGCCGACGCTTTACAAAATGATGAACGAGGGAATTGAATTTTCAAATTATAATGCTCCTTTCTTCGGTGCGGGATTTACATTCGGTTCGGAGTTTGCTTTTAATACGGGATATTTCACGCCTGTTTCGGCGGTAAGTGCATCAAAATTCAGCACGCATACATTCCCTTATTCGCTTGCACACCTTTTTGTAAATGAGGGTTACAGTGCAAACTCTTTCCACTTCAACAGTTCGGAATTTTATAACAGAGGAATTATGCATAAAAGCTTTGGCTATGAAAAATATCATTCATTGTCCGATTTCGGAATAACGGGAACGGAAGCGGAGCTTGACAGCAATATCTTAAAAAATGAAGAACTTTACCGAAAAATGACTGAAAAAGAACCGTTTTTCGATTTTTTCATAACATATTCGGCACATCTTCCGTATGTCGGCGAAAGTCCTAAATTGAAGCTTGCCAAGGAATATTATCCGGAGATTACAGACGAAACAAAGAATGAGGAAAAAAACAACATAGAAATATTGGCACACGATACGGATGAATTTTTCAGACAGCTTTTGGAAAGACTTGAAGCTGACGGTTTGCTTGACAACACGGTTATTATCGCATATACCGATCATTTTGCCTACGGCGTTTCAAGCTCGGAATTGATTGACGAATGGAAAGGAGAGGATCTTTCCTACAGAGTTCCGGCATTTGTTTATGCAAAAGGCATTGAACATAAGGATATAAACAAGCCTATGATGACAATTGATTGGACACCGACGGTTGTCAATTTATTTGGACTGCAAAGAGACGGCAAATATGTCGGTAACGATATTTTAAATCCCGAAAACAAAGGTTTTGTTTATTTTGAAACGTGGGAATGGATGGATGATGTTATGCATTATCAGCATTCGGAGGAAGAACAGAGTGAAGAAAACAAGGAATACATCGAACGGGGAAATAAAAGGGTAAGGGAAAGCATAGAAATAAATGATGCGGTAATTCTCGGAGATTATTTTAAAAAGGAGAAAAAAGATGATAAAAAAAATTAGTCTTAAAAATTTGTTTTTTCTTACTGTTGCCGGTTTGGTGAATGCGTTCGGAATAACAGTGTTTTTGTCACCGGTTAAGCTTTATGACAGTGGAATATCCGGAACATCGATGCTTTTGTCGCAGATAACGCCGGAAGCTTTTTCACTTTCATTATTTTTGCTTTTGTTAAACATTCCGCTTTTTATATTCGGATACAAAAAGCAGGGAGCGGTTTTTACGATTTACTCACTTTATTCTGTGGCTGTTTATTCGCTGGGTGCGTGGCTGATAACAGATGTTTTGCCGATTGATGTGTCGTTTGCTTCGCCGTTTGCGGGTGAGGATTTGCTTTTGTGTGCACTGTTCGGAGGAGTGATTTCGGGTATCGGAAGCGGTCTTGTAATAAGATTCGGTGGTGCGATAGACGGTGTTGAGGTTATGGCGGTTATATTTGCGAAAAAGCTTAATATGACAGTCGGAACATTTGTTATGATATATAATGTCATACTATACATAATCAGCGGATTTTTTGCAAACAGCTGGATATTGCCGCTTTATTCCATAGTTACATATTATGCAGGCTTAAAAACCATAGACTTTATTGTTGAGGGTATAGACAGGTCAAAGGCGGCTGTCATTGTAACAGAAAAGGCGGATGAAATAAGCAAAATGCTTATGAGTACCTTTGAAAGCGGATTGACTAAAATATCCGTTAAGGGTGGCTATTCCGATTTGGATAAAACAATGATATATTTTATTGTTGACCGTTTCCAAATTTCAAAAATGCGTGATACTGTACACAATATTGACGCAGGAGCGTTTATAACCATTACAGAGGTTGCGGATGTGTTTAAATCAAATATGTAAGTGATATAAAAGGAGTGTTATGATATGAAAATTTCAACGGAGATTGGCTCGGCATCAAAAATTATCGGTGAGGAAAGAGCTGTTGAAGAGGTTGCAAAGGCAGGGTTTGATGCATGGGATTTTTCTATGTTCAATAATCTTTGCCGATATGATTGGGGAACAAAAAGTGTTTCAAAATGCGAACATCCGCTTGCGGGAAGGGACTATTTGAAGTATGCAAGAAAACTGAAGCAAATAGGACTTGACAACGGAATAGTCTGCAATCAGTCGCACGCACCTTTTCCGAGTGTTGTTCCCGAAATACGCTCGTATTTTAAAAGAGCGTTGGAATGTACGGCTGAAGCCGGAGGAAAAATCTGTATAATTCATCCGGGAAATAATTTGTCGGCACAGGAAAATGCGGAAATGTATTTTGAACTTTTGCCGTTCGCAAAAGAATGTGGTGTTAAGATAGCAACGGAGAATATGTGGAATTGGGATAAGGAAAAAGACTGTTCATCATTTGCGGCTTGCGCAACACCGAAAAGCTTCAAGGAGCATATAGATGCGGTCGGTGATGACTATTTGGTTGCTTGTGTCGATATCGGTCATGCGGAAATGAAAGGCTCTGACACAACAGCTGCTGAAATGATAAAATATCTCGGAAAAAGCGTTCAGGCACTTCATATTCACGATAATGACAAGTGGGCGGATTCACATCAAATTCCGTTTTCGATGAATATTGACTTTGAGCCTATTGTAAAGGCATTGAAAGAAATCGGCTACAGCGGATATTTCACATTGGAGGCTGGCCAATATTTGGGAAAATATACCGCCGAAAATGTTTCGGACGGACTTGGGGATTTACAAAAAGCCGCAAGAAAGCTTGCGGATATGTTTGAAAAGTGTTAATTGCGTGGGAGAGTTTTATATGAAAGCATTAATAACGGGAGCAAGCTCCGGCTTGGGCAGAGAAATGGCAAGAATTTTATCAGGCATGGGTTATGATATAATTGCGGTTGCAAGGCGTGAGGAGCGTTTGGAAGAACTGAAAAAGGAACTCGGAACAAATGTTGAAACGGTTGTCTGCGATGTGACGGATGTTGAAGAGTGCAAAAAATTGGCGAGATATGCACCGACGGTTGATGTTTTTATAAATAATGCCGGATTCGGTGTTTTCGGTGATTTCGAATCCTCCGATTTGGACAAAGAGTTGAAAATGCTTGATACGAATGTGCGTGCGGTGCATATTTTAACAAAGCTTTTCTTAAAGGAATTTAAAAAGCGTGACAACGGATATATTTTAAATGTTGCATCGTTGGCGGCATTTTTCCCGGGTCCTTTATTCGGAGCATATTATGCATCAAAATCATATGTTTTGAGAATTACGCAGGCAATTGCAAAGGAACTGAAAGCTGAAAAGAGCAAGGTAAAAATAAGCGTTTTATGTCCCGGCCCCGTTCATACGGAGTTTTCGGATGTTGCCGGAGTTCTGTTCGGAAACGGAACGGAAAAGCTTGGAAAATTTCTTGTTTTGGAAAGCAGATATACGGCAAATTATGCAATTAAAAAAATGTTTTGCGGAAAACAGGTTATAATTCCGGGTGCAGTTATGAGGCTGGCTGTTTTTATGAGACATTTTATTTCGGAAAAAATGCAGGCAAGAGTAGTGTATTTTATTCAAAAGAAAAAATTCATAGCTAAAAATTAAGGTGTGACGAAATGAATATGACATACAGGTTACTTTTTATTTTTGCGTTCGGTTGTATTTTCGGCTGGACTCTTGAACTTGTGTATCGCAGAATTATGAGCAAGGAAAAAAAGTGGATAAATCCGGGATTTTTGGTGGGACCGTATCTGCCGATATATGGTTTTGGTTTATCGTTTATGTATTTGATTGCATATTCAAAAAAATATATTCCGATAGAAAATACTTTTTTGAAAAGTGTTGTTCTGTTCGTATTGATGGGCGGAGCAATGACTGCAATTGAATATATAGCCGGGATAATTTTTATAAAGGGAATGAAAATCAAGCTTTGGGATTATTCATATCTTTGGGGAAACATTCAAGGAATTATCTGTCCGCTCTATTCGTTTTTTTGGATGATTCTCGCAATTATTTATTATTATTTGGTAAATCCTTATGTAACAAGAATTGTTACTGCGGCATTTGAAAGCGAAATTACATATTTTATTCTCGGACTTTTTTACGGATTTTTTATTATCGACCTTGTTTATTCGATGAATGTTGTTGCAAAAATCAGAAGCTTTGCACAGGAACACAAGATAGTTGTCAAGCTTGAGGAATTGAAAGTCAATATCATAAAAAATGCGGAGGAAAGAAAAAATATGAAGAAGTTCTTCTTTATATTGTCCTCGGAGAATAATGTCTCGCAGAATTTGAAAAGCTATCACGAATATATGAAGAGGATAAGAACGGAATTTGCAAATAAAATAAAAGAGGATATTAAACGGAGATAAGGTTTTGAAAAAGAATTATAAAAAAATAATGGATGAGGAAATTGAGAAAATAGAAAAAACAGGAAAAAAACCGAAGCTTTTGCTTCATTCCTGCTGTGCACCATGTTCAAGCGCTGTTTTGGAAACACTTGAAAAAAGCTTTGAAATAACACTTTTTTTCTATAATCCCAACATATCACCGGAAGAAGAATTTGTATCAAGACTTGATGAATTAAAACGCCTTATCGATGAAATGGAGCTAAAAGAAATTGATATTTTCACTCCGGAATATAACGGCGATGAATTTAAAAAAATCGCATTCGGATTGGAGAATGAACCGGAGGGCGGAGCAAGATGTGCAAAATGTTATCGTCTGCGTTTGGAAAAATCTGTTAGGTATGCGGCAGAAAACGGGTTTGATTATGTGACGACAACATTGTCGGTGAGTCCTTATAAAAATGCCGAATGGCTGAATGAGATAGGGGAGAAGCTTTCAGGTGAGTTCGGAGTAAAATATCTCATGTCCGATTTTAAGAAAGCGGACGGATATAAGCGTTCGTGTGAATTATCACGAAAATATAATCTCTACAGACAAAATTACTGTGGGTGCATATATTCAAAAAGACAGGCGGAATAGCTACACAAATTTTTCATGTATGCATATATTATTTATGAGCATATATGAAAGGATTGATGAGAAATGTCTGAATTTGAATATTTTCCGGGAGCAAATACACCGGAGGGATTTTATTCATATTATGATTATATAATGTACAGACATTTGGCAAAAAAGATAATAGTTCTAAAGGGAGGACCGGGAACGGGGAAGTCAACCTTTATGAAAAAAGTTGCACAACATATAAAAAGCAAAGGGTATGACACGGAATTGCTTCATTGCTCGTCCGACCCGAAATCGCTTGATGGTGTTTGTTCGAGAAAACTCGGTTTTTTGATTCTTGATGGTACAGCACCGCATATTATTGACCCCAAATATCCGGGAGCGATTGATGAAATAATAAATCTCGGAGATTGTTGGGATAAAGAAAAAATTATTGCAAATAAGGAAGAAATAATAAAAATGGGTGAAAGAATATCGTCGTATTTTTCCGATGCATATAGATTTCTTGCCGCTGCAAAATGTCTGCAGAAAATAAGAGAGGTAAAAAATATGACTTTAGTTTCTGACTGCCTTGAAGAACTGAAAGAACAGATTTCGGTCGGAAAAGAGGGAGCAGGAACGGAACAAAAAGCTTTTCTGAGTGCCGTAACATCTTTCGGAAAGATAAATTATTCCGAAACCTTTTTAAAAAACTCCGAAAAAAGCTATAAGATTATATCTAAAAGTGAAAATTCAAAGCGGTTGTTTATGCATAAACTTTTGGATTATTTGGTTATGTCGGGAGAAAATGTGAGAAGTTTTTACTGCCCGATGTCACCGGGAGAAAAGATAGAACATATTTATTGTGACAAAATGTTTTTCACAACCGATGAGAATGCTTCGGAAGCCGTGCCGATTTATCTTTCGGGTGAAGAGGACAGCGGATATCTTGATGTGGAAGAATATGAACGGCTTTTGGATAGGGCGGAGGAAAAGCTTGCCAAGGCAAAAAAACTTCACGACAGGCTGGAGGAATTTTATGTACCGCATATGAATTTCGATAAAATAAATGAGATTTGTCAAAATGTTATAAATTCAATATAAAACAAGGGTTGTAAAAAGCTTTATCTTTTTACAACCCTTGTTTTATAATATTTCAAAATCAATAATTCCGTTTTTGTAAATGATATTCGGCTCACCGTTAATGAGAGGCTTTGCATAGTCTATAAATTTCTGTGTTACAAACATTTTATCCTCCGATATCATATCGTCCGGGATTTTCTTTTCCATATTTGCAATGGAGTGAACATCGAAAAACTCAACATCACATTTGTATGGTGATGTCTGTGTTCGCAAAAAGCCTGCCATAAATCCTGTATTGCCGCAAAGAGCATATTGTGCACCCTTATATCCGGCATCAAAGGCTTCTTCGTAGTCGGTAAGCGAAAGAGTTTGCGAATAACATCTTTGAAGTGTACTGAATTCGATGCATCTTGTTTTTATATTCAGTTTTTGTTTGATGATGCTTTCGATTATCTTTCCGACACCGCCGAGAGCTGTGTGGTTAAAACCGTCCCCCATAAGATCGGAGGCTGTTTCGCCTATGTAATTTCCGTCTTTGTCCTTTATGCCCTCCGAAACGGCTACAATTGTCATATCCTTTTTGTCCATTACCGATTTTAAGTGTTTGATGAATTTGTCAGGATCAAAAACAGCTTCCGGGAGAAGAATTATATCGACGGGGGAAATTTTTTCGCAGTTTGCAAGTACGGCAGAGGCTGTCAGCCAGCCTGCGTTTCTGCCCATAATTTCGGCAATTACGATTGATTTCATTTTATATACGCCCGTGTCCATTGCAAGCTGTCTTATTGAGTTTGCAACGAATTTTGCAGCAGAGCCGAAACCCGGGGTGTGGTCTGTTTTTATCAAATCGTTGTCAATTGTTTTCGGAATTCCGCCGATTATAACATCGTAGCCTTTCAAATCCGCATATTCGGACAGCTTTTTGACCGTATCCATCGAATCATTGCCACCGATATATAAAAAGTAGCCGATGTTATATTTTTTAAAAAGAGAAAAGATATTCTCGTAAAAGTTTTCATCATCCTTGTAGTCTGGAAGCTTCATTCTGCACGAACCGAGATATGACGACGGTGTTTGACGAAGAAGCTTGAGTTTGTTTTCGTCACAAAATTTATCGAGATTTATTATATTCTCGTTTAAAAATCCGTCAATTCCGTTTACCATACCATAGACCTTGTCTATTTTATCCGATTCAAGAGCCATTTTAATAACTCCGGCAAGTGATGAATTTATTGCGGAGGTCGGACCCCCGGATTGTCCCACAATTAAGTTTTTCATTGGTTTGTTTCCTTTCATTTGATTAAATCCTTTACAACCTCTCCGGCAATCATAAGACCGGCAACCGACGGAACAAATGAAACACTGCCGGGCGTTCTTTTATCGTCCGAGATTTTCGGGGTGATAGCTTTTTCGCTTGACCAAAGCACCTTAACGCCCGAAATTCCTCTGTCCTTTAATTCCTTACGCATTACTCTTGCAAGTGGACAGGTATTTGTTTTTGAGATGTCGGTGATTTGAAACGATGATGGGTCAAGCTTATTTCCCGTTCCCATCGAGCATATGATTTTAACTCCGTTTTCTTTGCATTTTGATATTATGTCAATTTTCGCTGTGACAGTGTCTATGGCATCAACGACATAATCAAATCGCGAAAAATCAATTTGTTCGCTGTTTTCGGGCAGATAAAACATATCTAACGGAGTGACCGAAGCATTGGGATTGATATCCTTTATCCGATTTGCCATAACCTCGGTTTTCTTCATACCGATGGTGGAGTGAAGAGCAACAAGCTGTCTGTTAATATTTGATAAATTAACAGTGTCGTTGTCAATTAATGTGAGATTTCCGACGGCACTTCTTGCCAACGCTTCGCAAACATATGAACCGACACCGCCGACGCCGAAAACTGCAACCGATGCGGAATTGAGCTTTTTCAAAGCATTGCTTCCCAACAGCATTTCACTTCTTGTAAATTCAGACATAAGCATTTCCTTTCCCATTGCCGAGATTTTACTACATTGAATATTATATCCCGATAATCGTTTTTTGTCAACATTTTGAGAATTTTGACAGAAATAATATAAAGAAAATTTAAGTTAGTTATTTAAACATTAACGGAGGGGTTTATATAAATTACACGCTATTTTTATCTATAATGACAAATTTTTATCGTAAAAAAACAAAACATCTATTCCAAATCAACAAAAAAAGAAAAAATGAAAAAAAGTATTGACAAAATGAAAGAGATATTGTATAATTAATTTGTTGTCGATACGGCGGTATAGCTCAGTTGGCTAGAGCACACGGTTCATACCCGTGGTGTCATTGGTTCAAATCCAATTACCGCTACCAAGCGGAACAAGCAAAGCTTGTTCCGTTTTTTTTGTGTTCAATTAAAAAGCGCTTGCAAAATGCAAGTGCTTTTTAATTGAATGGTGAGCTGTGTGGTTCTATTGCAATTTTCAGCTGAACATTTCTATTGCACCGATTGTATTCAGGCAAAGACCGAAGATAAAAAAAGGTATCATAATTTTTGTAAAACGTTGATGATTTCTCGGAAAATTGTAAAGAAGCAGATAAAAAAGCATCGGCATAACATCGATAAAATATCGATTCCCGAAATGAAAGCCGCCCATTGTTTTGTGCGACAGCAGGAGCAGAACGTGTACAAAAACCGTAAGCAAACCGACAAGTGTTTGCGGTGCGGTTATTTTAACGAGCGAAAACGCAAGGCAGAATATAACAATCGGAAAGCATAAAAATATCGACATCCCGTTGAATTTGGGAAAGGTTAGTATTCCGCTTTCGGAAATTGAGGGCAGTCTTATAAGAGACGGGGCATTTTGCGGAATATACGATATATCAAATTGTCCGTTTGCCGAGGCTGTAAATTCGGGCAGATAATTATGCCCGAATTCGAGAGGGTTTCCGAAACGAACGAAATTGAATATCATGCATGCAATGCCGAGAATAACGGGTACGGTGAAGCATTTCCACAGTCGATTTTTTCCTCCCGAGAGTATCATGCACAGCATGGGGAAGTACACGATTTGAAACGGACGGCACAGTACAGCAAACGAAAGGCATGCAAGGGATAAGTGCCCTTTGTTGTTTTTTGCAAAGTAAAAGCTCATGAGAGTGAACAAAAGACTGAAATTTTGCGCAATAAACCATACCCATGAATTTATGCTTACAATAAGTACATTTGATGCGATTGAAAGGAACAACGCAATAAAGCGTGCATGCTCCGGTACAAATTCTCGGCAAAGCTTGTATGCATAAATACAGACACTGCAGCTGACAATAACAGATGCAAGGTTGTCGGGAGTGTTGAATATTGCAAACGGCAAAAGCAAAACCGACGGAAGTGGTGGAAAGCTGACGAAATATTTGTCTTTAAAGACGGCAAGTTCCAGATGTTCGTAATTTTTGCCCAAATCCAAATGCCCGTTAAGCCATGCTCTTGCTTGCAGAATGTACGAGTTGTAAGGGTTGCTTTTAAACGGCCCTTCGCTCGTAAATGCCCATATGAGCGAATATACGGCAATGCACGAAAAAATAATTAAAAAAATGTCGGAGTATTGTTTTCTTCTTGTGTTCATAGCTATCAGTTTCCTTTAAATTTTATTTACTATATAATTATCGGACAAAAATGACAAAAAGTCAATATTTTATTCGAAAAAATCATTAAAATACTTGAC
>CAZGZZ010000038.1:0-19022 GCA_964530315.1 uncultured Lachnospiraceae bacterium | reverse complement strand
ATATTAGATAATAAAAATTTTGTCAATAAAAAATTTTTTTTAAATATCCATTAATATAGGCAAAATCATAGGCGAACGATTGGTTGTTTCGTAAATATACTTTGAAATATTGTTTTTAACAGTAAGCTTAACCGCCTGCCAATCGTTATTACCCTTTTTATTGCATTTTTCAAGGCTTTCTCTCGCAACATCACGAACATGGTCGATAATGTCCTCCGCCTCTCTCACATAGACAAAACCTCTTGAAATAATATCGGGTCCCGACATAATTCGTCCCGTCTTTGAGTCGATTGAAGCAACAACTATTATCAAGCCGTCCTGTGCAAGGAGCTTTCTGTCACGAAGCACAATATTTCCGACATCGCCGACACCGAGTCCGTCAACAAGAATTTTGCCCGAATGAACTCCGCCGGCAACTCTTGCACCCTTGTCGTCAAATTCAAGGACAGAGCCGTTGGAAAGTATGAAAATATTTTCCTCTTCGATGCCGATTTTTTCCGCAAGATGCTTGTGGAATACCAAATGACGGTGTTCACCGTGAACCGGAATGAAATATTTTGGTTTTGTGAGTGCCAAAATAAGCTTCAATTCCTCCGAGCAGGCGTGTCCCGATACATGGACATCCGCAAGTGCACTGTATATAACCTCCGCCCCGATTTTGAACAGTTCATTTGTCACAGCCGCAACGGTTTTTTCGTTTCCGGGGATTGGTGTTGCCGAAATGATAATCAAATCGTTTTTCGTTATTTCAACCTTTCTGTGGTCGGAAAATGCCATTCTTGTGAGTGCACTCATAGGCTCTCCCTGGCTACCCGTTGTGATTATAACAATCTGCTCGGGGTTATATTTGTTTATGCTGTCAAGATTTATCAAAACACCCTCCGGCACTTTCATATACCCTAACATAACCGAAATTTCAACTATATTTTCCATACTTCTGCCCGAAACGGCAACTTTTCTTCCGTTTGCGACAGCAGCATTGATAATCTGCTGAACACGATGCACATTTGATGCAAAGGTTGCGACTATAATTCTCTTTTTACAGTTTTTGAAGATGTTGTCAAAGCTTTCTCCGACACTTCTCTCGCTCATTGCATATCCCGGACGCTCCGCATTCGTGCTGTCCGACAAAAGTGCCAAAACGCCGTCCCGTCCAAGCTCTCCGAGTCTTGTCAGATCAATCATATCGCCGACAATCGGAGTTGTGTCAATCTTAAAATCGCCCATATGAAGCACAACACCCTGCGGAGTTTTTATTGCAAGAGCAACAGAATCGGCTATCGAATGGTTCGTTCTTATAAATTCAATTTTGAAATGCTGTCCTGCCGAAACGGTTGTTCCCGCTCTTACATTGACAACCTTTGTCGATGACAAAAGATTATGCTCCTTCAATTTCATTTCAACAAGTGCAATTGTCAATCTTGTTCCATAAACGGGAACATTTATACTCTTCAAAAAATACGGTATTCCTCCGATATGGTCCTCATGTCCGTGCGTAAGGAATATACCCTTTAATTTTGATCTGTTCTTTTCCAGGTAGCTTATATCGTTTATAACCAAATCCACGCCGGGCATTTCACTGTCGGGAAACGCCATTCCGCAATCTACCAGGATGATTTCATTACCGTACTCTATTGCGGTCATATTTTTTCCGATCTCATCAAGACCGCCGAGTGGTATGATTTTTAATTTTGAAATTTTTGCCACTAATTATTCCTCCGTTTTTCAAATTTTCTTCCGCACATATTTTCTTATTATATATTATAACACTAAATAGTGTAATCGTCAATTTTATTTTTTACAAAAATCGGTACAATATACAAGACCGCCCGTTTTGGGCGGTCTGAATGTATCGATAAAGTTAAATCTCAAAAACACATCTCGTTCGGGCGACCACCGCAGATGATTGATGAGGTGTTAAACCTTATTTTTTAATTATTCTGTGGAATACTTTCTTTCCTTTTTTGACGATAAGACCGTCATCGGCGAACAATTCTTCGGTAAGCGGCATATTTACATCCGTCATCTTTTCGTCATTTACCGAAAGTCCGTTTTGTGTGACAAGTCTTCTCCCCTCGCCCTTTGACGGAATAAAACCGATACCGACAAGCATATCAAGAACCGATTTGCCCTCATAATCCTTTAAGTCAATCTCTGTTGTCGGCATATCGGCACTGACTCCGCCGTTTGCGAATATTGCTTCTGCGGCATCTCTTGCCTTTATTGCTTCTTCCTCGCCGTGAACAAGCTTTGTTACCTCGAAAGCAAGGCGTTTCTTTGCTTCGTTAAGCTCCTTGCCCTCCCATTTTTCCATTTCACGGATTTCTTCCATAGGAACAAATGTTATAAGCTTCAAGCAGTTTATAACATCATCATCCTGGACATTTATCCAATATTGATAGAAGTCATACGGCTTGCATTTTTCCGGGTCAAGCCACAAAGCACCTTTTGCGGTTTTTCCCATTTTCTTACCCTCTGAAGTTGTTAAGAGAGTGAATGTCATTCCGTAAACCTGTGTTTGGTCTTTTCTTCTGCAAAGTTCAAGACCTCCGAGGATGTTTGACCATTGGTCATCTCCTCCAAGCTCAATCTTACAGCCGTATTTTCTGTTAAGCATCAAAAAATCGTAGCTCTGCATAAGCATATAGTTAAATTCAAGGAATGAAAGTCCCTTTTCAAGTCTTTGTTTGAAACATTCCGCTGTCAGCATCTTATTAACCGAGAAACATGAGCCGATATCTCGCAAAAAGTCAACATAGTTAAGGTCCAAAAGCCAATCGGCGTTATTTACCATTATTGCCTTTCCGTCCGAAAAATCAACAAGCTTTGAAAGCTGTTCCTTAAATCTTTCGCAGTTATGGTTTATTGTTTCGGTTGTCATCATAGAACGCATATCGGTTCTGCCCGACGGGTCACCGATGTGTCCCGTTCCGCCGCCCACAAGGGCAATCGGTCTGTGACCTGCATCCTGCATATGCTTCATTACTACCATCTGCAGAAAGTGTCCCACATGAAGACTGTCCGCCGTTGGGTCGAAGCCTATATAAAATGTTACTTTCTCCTTTCCGAGAAGCTCTCTAATTTCATCTGCGTGTGTTGTTTGCGCAATAAGTCCACGCTCGGTAAGAATGTCATATACATTTCTTTCCATTGTGTTTTCCCCTTTCTGTAGATTTTTGTTATTTCAATGTTATCCGTTTTACGGGCGACTATATTGTAATAAAATATCCTCCCGTCACGCCTGTGGCGTGCCACCTCTCACTGCGGATCGATCACTGAATCCCTCCGTCAGTCTGCGACTGAAGGATTATTAAAAATTGAATTTGGCGTATCAAAATAATACTTTATTAACCCACAAATTCAACATCGATTGTCTGAACTTTCGGTTCTCTGTTTTCAAAATATTTTGTTGCAACCTGGTCAAATAGAGCGTAGCTCAAAACATCTTCCTCTTGCTTTGTCCATTTTGCACACTTTTTCTTCAATTCTTCAAGTTCGGGCTTCAAAAGGTCAGCCGGTCTGCAAGTGATAGGTTCTTCATCGCCGATAATCTTCTTTCTGAATTCATCGGAAATCGGAACGGGAGTTCTTCCGTATTCACCCTTAACGATACCCTTTGTTTCCTTTGAAACCATCTTGTATCTCTCGCCCATAAGCACATTCAAAACAGCCTGTGTTCCGACGATTTGGCTTGTAGGTGTTACCAAAGGCAACCAACCGAGGTCTTCTCTTACTCTCGGAATTTCTTTCAAAACTTCCTCAAATTTGTCCTCTGCATTTTGCTGTTTCAATTGTGAAACAAGGTTTGAGAGCATTCCGCCCGGAACCTGATATTTCAATGTGTTGATATCAACACCCAATACCTTTGTATTCATCAAACCGCTTGCAAGATATTTTTCTCTCAATGGCTTGAAGTAATCAGAGGCTTCTGTCAATGCATCAAGGTTAAGACCTGTGTCAAATTCAGTTCCCTGAAGAGTTTTAACCAACGGCTCTGTTGCCGGTTGGCTTGTTCCCATTGCAAGTGGTGAGAGTGCACAGTCAACCACATCGACACCTGCTTCGATTGCTTTCAAATATGTCATCGAAGCAACACCCGATGTATAGTGAGTGTGAAGCTGGATAGGCACTTTAACTGCCTTTTTGAGTTCTTTTACAAGCTTTTCAGCCTCGTAAGGAATAAGCAAGCCTGCCATATCCTTGATACAGATTGAATCTGCACCGCAGTTTTCATATTCCTTTGCAAGCTTTACGAAGAAGTCGATATTATGAACAGGGCTTATTGTGTATGAAATAGCCGCCTGAACATGACCGCCCTCTTTCTTTGTTGCATTGATTGCTGTCTGAAGATTTCTAACATCGTTCAACGCATCGAATATTCTTATGATATCAATACCGTTTGCAACCGACTTTTGAACAAAATATTCAACAACATCGTCAGCATAGTGACGATATCCGAGAATGTTTTGTCCTCTGAAAAGCATCTGCAAGGGAGTATTTTTTGCTTTTGCTTTGATTTTTCTGAGTCTGTCCCACGGGTCTTCGTTCAAAAATCTCAAGCATGAGTCAAAAGTTGCACCGCCCCAAGCTTCAAGTGAATGATATCCGATTTTATCGAGCATTTCAACTGCCGGCAAAATTTCATCGGTAGTCATTCTTGTAGCTATCAAGGATTGGTGAGCGTCACGAAGTATAGTTTCGGTAATTTTAACCGGTTTATTAGCCATAATTTTATCTCCTCACTTATATATTTGCGAACATTGACAAGAATACGCCTGCGGCAACAGCCGAGCCGATAACACCTGCAACATTCGGTCCCATAGCGTGCATCAAAAGGAAGTTTGATGGGTTTTCCTTTTGTCCGACCATTTGCGAAACTCTTGCAGCCATCGGAACAGCCGAAACACCTGCAGAACCTATCAACGGATTAACCTTACCCTTTGTGAGCCAGCACATAATGTTTCCGAGGAAAAGTCCGCCTGCTGTTGAGAAAGCAAACGCAATAAGTCCAAGTGCGATAATTGACAATGTGTTAAGACTCAAGAATGTTTCAGCCGTTGCTGTAGCTCCGACAGTAACACCGAGGAATATTGTGATTATATTCATCAACTCGTTTTGAGCTGTTTTAACCAATCTGTCACAAACGCCCGACTCTTTCATAAGGTTACCGAGCATAAGACATCCCACCAATGAAACAGCGTCCGGAATAATCAATGCAACAACCAATGTTACAACGATTGGGAACAAAATCTTTTCTGTCTTTGAAACAGGTCTCAACTGTTCCATCACTATTGATCTTGATTTCTTTGTTGTCATAAGCTTCATAATCGGTGGTTGAATAACCGGGATAAGTGCCATATATGAGTAAGCCGCAACCGCAATCGCCGGCAAAAGCGACGGTGCGAGTGTTTTTGTTACATATATAGCGGTAGGGCCGTCAGCACCGCCGATGATACCGATTGAAGCAGCTTCCTTAACGCCGAACGCAACGCCCGGAATCAATGCCGCAAGCACCAACGCTCCCACGAATGTGAAGAATACGCCGAACTGTGCAGCCGCACCCAACAAAATACTCTTCGGGTTTGCAATCAACGGACCGAAGTCTGTCATACAGCCGATACCGAGGAAGATAAGCGGAGGATAAACACCGAGCTTAACTCCGAGATAAAGAATATCGAGCAAGCCGCCCTCTTTCAAAACCTTTCCGTAGTCGATTACCTTTCCCGTGAAGAATTCGGGATGCATCATTATTGAATTTGAGAACATCGGCAGGTTTGACAAAAGCATACCGAATGCGATAGGCAAAAGCAACAACGGCTCAAATTCCTTTTTAATTGCCAAATACAAAAGCACGCAGGCAATAATAAGCATTATAATTGTTTTAATTGCAAGCTCCGGTCCTTGTGCAAAAAGTGCCGCAAATCCGGTGGTCTGCAAAAAGTTGGTCAACATTTCCATTTTTTGTCACCGTCCTATGAGTTTTTCTTTAGTTTATTAGTTTATTGAAGCAATCAAATCGCCTGTGTTGACGCTTGTGCCTGCTGTATTTACGCTTGCAACTGTTCCCTCGACACCTGCAAAAATTTCGTTTTCCATCTTCATTGCTTCCAAAATAGCAACAACTGTGTCTGCTTTTACTGTATCGCCGACATTAACTTTCATAGATACAATTGTTCCGGGCATAGGAGCAACAACCTTTTTTCCGCCTGCCGCTACGGGAGCCGGAGCCGGTGCGGGAGCTGCCTGCTGAACAGGAGCTGCTTGTGCAACAGGTGCTGCCGGTGCAACAGATCCGCCCAAATCTTCAACCTCTACTTCATAAGCTGTTCCGTTTACTTTGATATTGAATTTTTTCATTTTTATAATTCCTTTCTTATTGACTTTTTGTTTTTTTCAGATTTTTTTGATTGATTTAATTCTGATTTTTTCAATCGGTGTTTCCTGTGATGCCGCAATTGCCGCCGCAATGACAGCTGTTGTTTCATCGTTCGGAGATTCGTTTACAGACGCTTTTTTTTCCGCTTGCGTCTGCGGTGCGCTTTCGGGTTTGTTTTGTGCTGTTCCCTCCGGTCTGTAAAAAATAACCTTAAAAAGCATCAAAACAAGCATAAGAATTACCAATACGGCAAAAACTATCAGCAAACCCATTAATGTTACCATTCCTCCTGCCGATAAAGCATCGCCCAATTCAATTCCAACTCCGCTTTTCAGTGCTTCATTTAACCAATCCATATCTATTCTCCTTTCGTTTTTTTGTTCCATAAAAAATTGGAAATTCCCAATTTTCCTCACTATACATTGTATCACAAATTTTAAATATTGCAATATATTTTTTCTTTTTTTTACATTTTTTTTAAGAATATTATAATTTTTTTTAAACAAACTATTAAAAGAAACGAAAACGGTGGTGATAATATGAATAAAAAAACGGCTCATACAGCCGACACTTTTGAATTTGAGTTTGATATTTTGAATAAGAACAACACGGTTGTTTCGGCAACGGAGTGTACGGGACTTATGCCGACACCTCCCTGCGATATGTCCGAGGCGGACTCATACACCGATATTTATGTTGTGCCGAAGCAGGTAAATTATTTTAAGAAAAACCAAAAGTATGAAAAAGAATGAAATCTTATTAAAAGAAATTTATTTAAGCTCCGCAACGGGAGTCAATACAATTTCGGGCATTTTGAAAAAGTCGGATGTATCTCCCCTTTCGGACTGCCTTTTTTCTCATATGACAAGCTATTGCAAAATTAGCGACAAAGCTGTTATGCTTTCCGAAAACAGCGAAAATTTTAAAACTGTCGGCACATTTTCGCAAACGGCTGTTTTTGCCGCTTTGTTTAAACCCTCCGACCGCAGAATTGCAAAAATTATAATTAACGGGTGCCGTGAGGGGGTGTCATCGCTGGTTGATTGCATTAACCTTTGTGCCTCCTCCGATAAAGATGTTTTGGAGCTGGCACTTGAACTTTTGAGAACGGAGGAAAAAACGGCAGAGGATATGATTCGGTTTTTGTGAGATTGGTGTTGAGAACGGACGGTGCGTGTTTGTGCGTGCCGTTTTCGGGCGACCACATTGGGTCGCCCGAAAAAAAGCTACATAATAAAAATATCCTCCCGACACGCCTGTGGCGTGCCACCTCTCACTGCGGTTCGGTCACTGAATCCCTCCGTCAAGCCTAACGGCTCGACACCTCCCTTTAGGCAAGGGATACTAATTGGCTCTGACAGTTATCAACTGTCATTCACTACCGATTTGCCGCTACGCTACCTTTTAGGCAAAGAGGGCATTTGTACGAACCGTAGGAAAATACCGTTTTAAACTTCCACAACATTTTGTTCCGCAAGCTGTTTAACGAACGCATCGCAATCCTCCGATGCCGTTTCCTTTGAAACATCATATTCCGTTGTAATTTTTTCTATAATTTCGTCCTTACTCTTTCCCTCTTCTATTCCTTTCCAGATAAGAGCACCGACCTCATTAACCGTTATAACTCCTTTAAAATCAAGCTCCTCCGCACCGGTTGAGATAACAACAAATGTTCCGGCGACCTCACGAAGAATATATCCGTCCTTTATTTTCATTTGATACCCTCCTTAATTTTTTCAAATTCGGCAAGCATTTTTTTGTGTTCTTCAATAATCTCCCAATCGGGATTTTTTGCATTTTCGAGTCCATTTATGATTTTTTTGAATTCTCTTATTTTTTTGTCGGTGAGCATTGAATAAAGCGGATGTTCTTCAAGCTCTTTCGGAATATGAAGTCTTACCCTTTCGGGAAGCTCCCCAGCTCCCTCTTCGCACAAAAAAACATTATAAACCTTAAAACCCTCGCAGGAAAGCTCCTCCTTTGTTATCTTAAATCCGTTTTTTATCAAAAATTCACGAAGCTCCGCCTGTGCGTTCATCGGCTGAATTAAAAACTTGAACCCCTTCGCCTTTTCCAAATCCTCGGTTATTATATCGGCTATTAGCTTTCCGCCCATACCTGCTATTATAACGGTGTCGGCATCATTTTTTTGAAGAGGAGCTAAACCCTCCCCTATTCTTGTTTCGATTATGTCCGAAAATCCGTATTTTTCGATATTTGCCCTTGCAATATCCAAAGGTCCTTTGTTTTTATCGGTCGCAACCGCTTTTTTTATCATTCCCAAAGCCGCAAGCCGTATGGGAATATAAGCATGATCCGTTCCGACATCTGCAATATTTTCGGACTGAACAAGGTCGATAATTTTTTGAAGCCTGGGTGTTATCATTTTTTCTTCCTTTCAAAAAGTTATTCACACTTGTTTTTTTAATTTCAAAATTTTTCCTTTTTGAAAAATGGCTTTATTCCTTGCAAATTTAATGAAGTTATCCTACTTTTCCACTATCGGGTGTGGAAAAGTAGGATGATTTTTCCCGTTTTCCGACAAAATTATATGTAAACTAATCGATTTTTCCGCATTTATGTGTGTTTTCAAGCTTTTTGCTTTTATTCACGCAGATGAATAAAAGTGTGGATAATGTGGATAACTCACCGAAAACACCGCATTTAATGCCGATTTTGGTGTGGAAAACTTTTTTTGACACTTGTGAATAATTATTTTAGGTTTACATAACAACATATTATTTGTTATCTTATTTTCCTATCTTGTCTGTACCCATATAAGGAACCAATACTTCGGGAATTGTAACTGTTCCGTCTTCATTTTGGTAGTTCTCCAAAATTGCGGCAACAGTTCTTCCGACAGCAAGACCCGAACCGTTTAATGTATGAACAAACTGTGCCTTATCTTTTCTGTCCCTTTTAAATCTGATGTTGGCTCTTCTTGCCTGATAATCCTCAAAGTTTGAGCAGGAAGAAATTTCAACATATCTTCCGTAGCTCGGCATCCAAACCTCTATATCGTATGTTTTTGCGGATGAGAAGCCCAAATCTCCCGTTGAAAGACATACAACACGGTAAGCAATTCCGAGTTTCTGTAAAAGCTTTTCTGCATCATTTGTCAGTTTTTCAAGCTCTTCATAGCTCTTTTCCGGATCAGCAAATTTAACCAATTCAACCTTGTTGAACTGATGCTGACGAATAAGTCCTCTTGTATCTCTTCCGGCAGAACCCGCTTCCGCTCTGAAGCAAGCCGAATAAGCACAGAATTTAATCGGCAAATCAGCTCCGTCGAGAATTTCGTCACGGTAAAGGTTTGTTACCGGTACTTCTGCTGTAGGAATCAAGAAATAGCCGTTATTTGCAACCTTAAAAGCGTCCTCTTCAAACTTCGGAAGCTGACCTGTACCTGTCATTGAAGCACGGTTTACCATATAAGGCGGGAAAATTTCGGTATATCCCGACTCTTCTGTATGAGTGTTCAAGAAAAATTGAATAACAGCACGCTCAAGTCTTGCTCCGAGACCCTTATAAACAGTAAATCTTGAACCTGCAATCTTTGCACCTCTGTCAAAATCGAGGATATCCAAATCTGTTCCGATATCCCAGTGTGCCTTTGGTTCAAAATCGAACTTTCTCGGTTCGGAGAACTTTCTTATTTCAACATTTTCCGTATCATCCGCACCAACAGGCACATTTTCATTTGGAATATTCGGTATTCTCAACATAAAATTACGAAGCTCTTCGTCAATTTTAGAAATTTCCGCATCGTCCTCTTTGATTTCGTCCGAGAGCTCTCTCATTTCGGCAAAAATAGGTTCTGTATCCTCTCCTGCTTTCTTCATTGCAGGGATTTTCTTTGTTATTTCGTTCTGTTTTGCCTTTTTCTGCTCAACATCAGCCAAAAGCTCTCTTCTCTTAACATCAAGCTCTATTGCCGGTGTGATGTCCAAATCATTACATCTGTCCTTCAATGCCTTTCTTATTTTATCAGGGTCGTTTCTTAAAATTTTAATGTCTAACATTTTTTATTCTTCCTTTCTTTATTGAGCCGCTTCTTCTTTAGGAAGATAGTCGGTTAATTGCTGTGTGAGATAATCATAAAAGCTATCCTGCTCTTCTGTTAAAAACAGTGGTTCGATTGTTTGATAATCTTCAACCGCACCTTTAAAATCCTTTGTTTCTATCTTATCGAAAACAATATACATTTTTTTTGCGTTCTCCATCTTTTTGTCAAGAGACAAAACATTGTCTGTCAAAGTTTGATTGTCCTCTGTAAGCTCATTGATTTTTTGATTAAGAGAATTCGTTGTTTCAAGAAGTATTCTGTTTTCATCGCTCAAAGCTGCAATTTTTCCGGTTATTGAATTTTCTTCGCTTTCTTCACCTATATATTTCTCACGATTCTTTTCCGCATTCATCTGTGCCGAAAATGAAATTGCAATAACTGCCAATGCCGCCAAAAAAATCAAAGCGGTGTACAAAAACAAAGAACGATTTGAAGTTTTCTTTTCCATATTTCATTTATTCCTTTCCGTGCTGTGCACAAATACATTTCAAAGATTGTTATTTATACCGTTTTGTCAAAAATACGCCTAAAATTGAGTTTTAAAGCATTTTTACCATTTTTGATATACTTTCATTATAATATTTATAAAAATCGTTTTTAGGCTGTATTTTGAAATCCGTTTTTTCACTAAATTTCGTATTTTTTCATATTTTGACCGAAATTTTATACATTTAACAATCCCATCAATCTTTCAAGGTCTTCGTTCCCATAATATTCAATTTCAATTTTTCCCTTTTTCTCGCCGTGAGAAATTTTAACCTTTGTTCCCAATCCGGCTGAAATTTTCTTTTCAATTCGGTCAAGCTCAATTCTGAATGCATCGTTTTCCTTTTGTTTCTTCGGCTTCGGCTCTTTCATAAGCTCCTTTGCCAAATTTTCAGTTTGTCTTACATTCAAACCCGACTCAATAACTCGATTAATCAGAAATTCTCTCATTTCCTCATCTTCCAAGGAAAGAGCCGCTCTTGCGTGTCCCTCCGAAATCTCGCCGTTTATAAGGTGTTTTTGAATCGTGTCTCCCAATGTTAGCAAACGCATTGAGTTTGCAACAGCACTTCTACTCTTCCCAACCTTTTGGCTGATTTCTTCCTGGGTCATCTTATATACATCACAAAGATTTTTGTATCCGAGAGCTTCTTCAATCGGGTTCAAGTCCTCTCTTTGAAGATTTTCAATCAATGCAACCTCATTTACCGTTTTATCGGTATATTCCTTGACTATAACCGATACCTCCGATAAGCCTGCAAGCTTTGCCGCACGCCATCTTCTCTCTCCGGCAACGATTGTGTATCTTCCGGATTGAGATTTGGTAACTATAATCGGTTGAATAAGACCGTTTTCCTTTATTGATTGAGCAAGTGCTTCAAGCTTGTCCGCATCAAAATTCTTTCTCGGCTGGTTTTTATTCGGTTCAACAAGGGATATTTTGACATCAAGCACAGAGCCTTGTTCAATCATTTCCGATTCATCGCCGAAAATCGTTCCAAGTCCTTTTCCCAAACCCTTTTTTGCCATTTTATCACCTCTTTCTTCCTATATTATATCAATTATTTTTCATTACCTCTGCCGCAAGTGCAAAATATGCTTCCGCACCCGATGAAGTTATGTCGTATTTTATAATCGGTTCACCGAAACTTGGAGCTTCGGAAAGTCTGATATTTCTCGGTATTACCGTTTCATATGTTTTATCGGGGAAATGATTTTTAATTTCTCCGTAAACCTGTTCCGAAAGATTTGTTCTCTTATCGAACATCGTTGCTATAATTCCCTCTATATCAAGCTTTTTGTTGAGTGATTTTTTTATTGTTTTTATTGTGGATATAAGCTGTGCAAGTCCCTCAAGTGCATAATATTCACATTGAATCGGTATCAAAACCGAATCGCAAGCCGTCATAATATTAAGATTTAAAAGCCCCAATGACGGCGGAGAGTCTATAATTATAAAATCATAGTCATCTTTTATGTGTGCAATGGCTTTTTTGAAGAAATATTCTCTTTCCTCTTCATAGGAAAGCTCAATATCTGCCGCTGAAAGCTCCTGTGTAGCCGGCAGAATTGACAAATTTCTGTATTTTGTTCTGATAACGGCGTCTTTTATCTTGTTATCGTCAACAAGACAATCATAGGTTGACAATTCAATCCCCTTTTTATCAATTCCGAGACCACTTGTCGCATTTCCCTGTGCGTCCGCATCGATAATCAAAACTTTTTTTCCTTTATAAGCAAGGCACGCCGCCAAATTAACCGCAGTGGTTGTTTTGCCGACTCCTCCCTTTTGGTTGATAACGGATATCACCTTTCCCATAAAAAGCATCCTCTCATTTTTTATCTACTACTATTATAACACATATTTCAAAAAAGTAAATGTTTCACGTGAAACATTTTTAATTTTTTTTGATTTTTTTATTTGTTTCACGTGAAACAATGAATATTTTTTCAAAAATGGGATAATATATCAAATAATATAAAAAATTAAAGCAAGGAATGATTATTTTGAAGCTTAAAAATCTTCTCAAAAAAATCTTTGTTTTTTCCCCGCCCCAATCGGAGGATATGTTTGTTCTTCAAAAAGAAGATAATATTTCCTTTGATGTGAGAAAGGAAGTGAAAAACGAGGTTCAAAATATATCGGATAACTATGATTTTAACATAAATTACATCAAAAAACGCTTTGATTATCCAAATAACAACGATTTTGTCATAAGAGAAATTAAAATACTGAAAAATACAAGAGTTTTTTTGATATTGTATGACGGAATGGTCAGTTCCTCCGCAATTCAATATTCAATTATAACCCCTCTTTTGGAAATTCCGCAGTATTCCCCTTCTCTTAATGTAGATGATGTTTATAAAAAGCTTATTGCCCATTCACAGGTCAACACAGAAACAGAATTTGACAAAATTATCGATGATGTAAATTTCGGATGCTGCGGAGTTTTTGTCGAGGGTATTTCCTATGCCTTTTCAATCGATGTTAAGAGCTGGGAACACCGTGGAATTGACAAACCGGACAACGAACAGTCACTTTACGGTCCGCAGGAAGCATTTTCCGAAATGCTTCGGACAAATTCTGCACTGATAAGAAAGATAATTAAAAATGAAAAACTCATCTGTGAGGGTATTAAAATAGGAAGAAAAAGCAAAACACGGGGTGTTTTGATGTATATTTCGGATATTGCGGACGATAGCCTTGTAATTGAAGTCAAAAAAAGGATAAATTCAATCTGTATCGACTATATTTTCTCAATTGAAGAGCTTTCGCAGATGCTTGAAGACAAAACATATATGATAACAAACCAAATTTTATCAACCGAACGCCCAGACAGAACGGCACGAGCATTGAGCGAGGGTAGAGTTGCAATTCTTTTGAGCGGAAGTCCGAGAGCTTTAATTCTTCCCACAAACGCCTTTGAGCTTATGCACGCCGCATCCGATGCATATATGCGTTACCCTTATGCCAATATGACACGCTCTATCCGACTTTTTGCAATGTTTATAACACTTCTTTTGCCGGGACTTTATCTTGCAATAACCCTTTATCACCACGAAATGATACCGACATTTTTGGCATATGCAATCACCGCCGCCCGTGAAAATGTGCCTTTTCCGAGCATTATTGAGCTTTTGATTATGGACTTATCCTTTGAATTAATCCGAGAAGCAGGAATAAGGATGCCAAACGCAATAGGCTCAACTCTCGGAATTGTGGGAGGTTTGATACTCGGACAGGCGGCTGTAAGTGCAAAAATTGTCAGTCCTCTGATGATTATAATAATCGCAATAACGGGAATAGGCTCTTTTGCAACTCCTAATTACTCTCTCGGCTGGAGTTACAGGATTTTAAGGCTTATTTTTATACTTTTGGGTTCTTGTGCAGGTCTCTACGGTATTGCTCTCGGAATCTTTTTATATGCCCTACTTCTTGCATCGCAGGTTAATTTCGGTGTACCTTTCCTTGCTCCAATAATTAAAAACAAACCGTCGGGCAAAGGAAAAACACTTTTTGTTGACCCAATATGGAAAAATGAGCTTCGACCGAGCATTTTAAGTCCTAAAAATAAGCGTCAAGAGCCTAAAATAAGTCGAAAATGGAAAATGAAGAAAAAAAAATAAGAAAAGAGGGAATAGAATGGAAAAAAATTTTTCGATAGGTGAAAAGGAACTTGAATGTATTTTAATAAACGCCATATTTTCAAAAATGCTTTTTTCATATCCCCGTTCTCTTGTTGAAATGTCGGGAAATGCCGCTTGGATACAAGTTATTTTTGTGTCCCTCATTTCCTGTTTGTACTATTTCTTTTTGATTTGGCTTTATAAAAATGCAGAAATGATGAGCATTACACAGCTTTGCCGCCACTTGGGAGGAAAACCTCTTTTAACCGTTGTCGGAACTGTGTTGTGGATTGTTCTTTTAATTAATTTGTCATTTGTTATGCGTGCCCTGCCCGAATCTCTTAAAACCGTTGTTTTACCTCTCACTCCGCTTCGTTTGATACTTCTTATGAGTGCGGTTTGCATAGCATTGGGAAGCTTTTTCGGACTTTTTTCAATTGCAAGAATACATTCCGTTTTTGTTCCCATATCCCTCTTTTTTCTTTTTGTTATGTTTCTTCTTTTACTCCCGGAAACCGAAATCTCCAATATATTTCCTATTTTAGGAAAAGGGACATATAATATATTTATCGGCGGACTTCCATTCGTTTCTCTTTTTTCCGATATGATACTTCTTTTTATTCTTCTTCCGCAGTGCGAAAGCTATGTGGTCGTAAAGAGAGCATCAAAAAAGGCTCTTATAATTTCCTCTGTTATAAACATACTGATAATGATTTTTTATAATCTTATATATACCTATCCTTTGTCTGAAGAGTTTTTGTTTCCGATATATCAAATGACAAGGCTAATCAAAATAGGAGATTTTTTCCAGCGTTTGGAAGCTTTTTTTGAGTTTATACGCTCCTTTGGGGTGCTTTTGTATGCATCACTCTATCTTTACTGCATAAGCCGTGTTTTTTCGGACAGTGTTTATATCAAATACAATAAACCTCTCATTGCGTGCTTTGCTGTTTTGGCGTGTACTCTTTCTCTTATTCCAAAATCATATATGGGTCTTGTTGACATTCAAAATATTTCTTACTTTTTGATAATACCCGTATGCTTTTTTCTTCCTTTGATTTTAATTCTTTTAAAAATCAAAAGGGACATAAAAGAAAGAAAGGAATCAAAATGAAAATAAAAAGACTTTTTATAATTTTTCTATCAAGCCTGCTTTTGTCGGGATGCTATGATTATATCGAACCCAACGACCTTTGTTATGTGGTTGCAATCGGCATAGACGAGGGGGAGGAGGGACTTTATAAATATACTCTTCAATTTGCACGCCCGTCACAAATAAGCGGAGGTTCTTCGGAAGAGGGCGGAAAGGGTGATGAAACAATCGGGTCTGTGAGTGTTGTTTCTCCCTCGGTATATTCCGCAGTCAATGCCGCAAATCACATCATAAGTAAAACATTCACCCTTTCACATACAAAAATTATCGTTATATCCGATACCGTAGCACGCTCGGGAATAGGTGATATAGTTGATTTTGTCGGCAGAAGCAGTGATTTGCGTCCTACTGTTTTTCTTTGTGTAAGCCGTGGAAATGCCGGAGAATATCTTGCATCGGTAAAGCCTGTTGTTGAAATAAATCCCGTCAAATATTACCGTTTGATATTTGAAAATCCAAATTCTTCATATATTCCTAAAAATGATGCAGGCTCGGTTTTCTCCGATTTAAAATCGAAAACCCGTGAAATATCTCTGCCGCTTGTTGGTGTCGGAAAAGGTTCAAAAGAAGAAAACGGGGATAATAAAACACAGGAGCCTCAATCCTCACTCAAAAATGAAAAAACAACACCCAATAACAAAAGCGGTTTTGAATATCATATAAATAAATATGTTGCCGGAAATCTTGATGTTGAAAAACAAAACGAAAGTGAGGTTGTCGGTGCGGCTGTCTTTAAGGATGATAAAATGGTAGGAATTTTGGACGGGATTGAATGTGAAATGTTAAATATGCTGTCGGGAAAATATACAAACAGCTACACATCTTTATATGTCCCTCAATCTCCAAATCATCCTGTAACTCTCCGTATTGAACAAACAAAAAAACCAAAAAATCAAATTTCCTTTGATAACGGAAAAATAAAAATCACGCAATATCTTTTTTTAGAGGGAGTTTTTATGTCCGTTCCGGGTGACTATTTAATAGAAAATAATTTGGAAGAGTTTGAAATAGATGCTTCAAAATATATAGAAGAATTTGCACTTGAATTTTTGAATAAAACATCAAAGAAATATCAAAGCGACATTGTCGGATTTGCAAAATCGGCTAAAAAAAAGTTTCTTTCAAATGATGATTTCTATGCATTTTCCTGGAATGACAAATATAGGAATGCAGAGTTTGAATGTATCGTTAATTTTGGCATTAATCGACCCGGCTTGACTAAAAGAAATTTTGATGAATAGGGGATATGAGTATGCTTTTGTCATTGGTTATTCTGTTTGTTCTTGTTTATACCGTTGTAAAAACCTTTTCTTACGGGATTTGGTGCTTTCGTAACGGGGAAGAGACAGGCGGTGTTTTTATCACTGTTTTGTGCGTTTTTCTGCTTTTTTCGGGTGTTATAATTTTTATGGTATAAAAAAAGGCGACCCAAAACGGTCGCCCTACACAATATTTTTAATTTTTTCAACAACAATTTTTCCCGCAATTCCGACAACTGCCGCCGTAACCGTTCCAAAAACAAATAAAAACGGAAAATAGGAAAAAACCGCCGTACTTTTCATAACCGCAGAAGCCGCCAAAAGCTGACCCGCATTATGAAAAATTCCTCCGCCTATACTGACGGATACAATATTAAATCCCGATTTTTTCAAAACAAGCATCGCACAAATGCTCAAAATTCCTCCCGAAAGGGAATAAATTAAAGCACTTACCGAAGAAAAAAACAATGCCGTTACAAAAACCTTTGTTATCATAATAAAGAAAACATATCTTTTGTCAAGTATATAAACACCTGTTAAAATAACAATATTTCCAAGTCCCCATTTTATGCCCGGAATAGGAATGGGGACAGGAAAAAAAGTTTCAATATATCCCAATACAACCGCAACCGCCGCCAACAGTGCCGACATTGTAATTTTTTTATTATCAATCATTAAAGCCGTTCGGGTGCTTGCTTTGCCATCTCCAGCTGTCCTCACACATTTCATTGACATCTCTTTGTGCTTCCCAGCCCAGCTCTTCCTTCGCCTTTTGAGCGTTTGCATAACATTCACCGATATCACCGGGTCGTCTTTCGTCTATCTGATAAGGAATTGTCTTTCCGCAAGCCTTTTCAAATGCGTGCAAAAGCTCCAACACCGAATAACCGTTTCCGGTTCCGAGGTTAAAAATATGAACTCCCGGCACATTTGATTTCTTTTCGATTGACTTTAAGTGTCCCAAAGCAAGGTCAACCACATGGATATAATCTCTCACGCCCGTTCCGTCAGGAGTATCGTAATCATTTCCGAATACATGAAGCTTTTCAAGCTTTCCTACGGCAACCTGTGAAATGTAGGGAAGAAGATTATTAGGAATTCCTTTCGGGTCTTCTCCCATATCTCCGCACTTATTTGCACCGATTGGGTTAAAATATCTCAAAAGAGTAATCGACCAATTGTTATCAGCCTTATAAACATCCTGTAAAATGTTTTCAATCATAAGCTTTGTAGCACCGTATGGATTTGTTGTCGAAAGAGGAAAATCCTCTGTAATAGGCACTGTTTTCGGCATACCATATACTGTTGCGGAAGACGAGAACACAAGATTATATACCTTATGTTTTTGCATAATATCAACAAGATTCAGAGTTCCCGTTATATTGTTGTGATAGTATCTGATTGGTATTCTTGTTGATTCTCCCACAGCCTTCAAGCCTGCAAAGTGAATAACCGAATCAAAATTGTTTTCTTCAAATACCTTTTCAATTTCTTCATAGTCAAGCAAATCAACCTTATAGAATTTAAAATCCTTTCCCGTAATTTTTTTTACAACATCGAGACTCTTTTCCGATGAATTGTCAAGGTTATCCAAAACCGCAATTTCATATCCTGCATTCAAAAGCTCAACACAGGTGTGACTTCCTATATATCCTGCTCCGCCGGTTACCAATATTTTCATTATGTTAAACATTCCTTTCCTTATTTTATACCATTATATAACATAATTTATTTTTTTTCAATATGTTATTTGTAATTTTTTTATTTTTGTGCTGCAATAAATTAAAATTGTTTTAAAACCAAAAAACAGCCATAAATCGGCATTTTTTGCAATCCTATTATATTTTCATAAACTAATCATTTAAAATTCTTACAATATACCGATTGAAATTTTTTCGGTTTTGTGGTATAATTAACACATAATAGGATTTTATTGCATAAAATAATCCATCCGTCAGTCTGCGACTGACACCTACCTTTAGTCAAGGAAGGCTTTATTAATCGTCATACACTATCAACTATTCGCACGGAACAGATTTATCCGTTCCTTAAAAA
>CAZGZZ010000037.1:6638-19354 GCA_964530315.1 uncultured Lachnospiraceae bacterium | reverse complement strand
AGTGATATAATATAATAAACAACCATAAAGGAGGCTTTATAATGGATGATTTTTTGAATAAATTAAAGCAGGGTGTTTTCAAGGTTAAGGACGAAGCAGAAAAAATCACAAAGGATGCTGTTGACAAAACAAAGAAAACAATTGACAGAACAAAATACAGTTACTCTATTTCGGAAATTGAGTCGAGAATGAACGGGATTTTGCAGGAATTGGGCAAGAAAATCTATGACGAATATGAAAACGGAACGGAATTTGACGGCGATATTGCCGAAAAATGCGAGCAAATAGACGAAATGAAAAAAGAAATAGATGAAATAAAGCTTAAAATTGCAGAAACCCAAAATGGTACTGTTTGTCCCGAATGTGGTTGCATCGTTGATGAGAAATCCGCTTTTTGCAACAATTGCGGCAGTAAAATGGAATAAAGATAAGAAGCACTCCAAAAATTTGGAGTGCTTTATTTTTTTTGGTTTTCAGCCTACAACCGGTGCATAGTTTTTATCGATTGTAATAACGCAGTTATATTCGGGATTTTTGAGTTTTACAGCATCGGAAATAGCTCTTTTCAATTCATAATCACTCATATCGAGGTCGAAATCCACAAGGCAGTCAAACACAAGATTTGTGTGTGTGACACCGGGAACGACACGGAGATCGTGAATTGATAGTGATGGGTGAACCGCCTTGACAATTTGCTGGATTTCATATCGCATATTTGTAACAAGCTCATTTTTTGTTATTATTGGGTCATAGTGGACAATCATATGCAGTCCCATATCCTTAAGAAAATCAAATTCGATGTTGTCAATAACATCGTGACTTTTCAAAACATCCTCTTCAGCCGCCATTTCGACATGGACACTTGCGAATTGCCGACACGGTCCGTAATCGTGAATCATCAAATCATGAACACCCAAAACTCCGTCATAGCTCATTATTTTGTCACGGATTGATTTTACAAAATCGCTGTCGGGTGCTTTTCCGAGCATTGGGTCAAGAGTGCTTTTTATCAGTCCAAATCCGCTTATTAATATAAACACAGCAACAAACAGACCAATCCAGCCATCAAGCTCCAGACTTGTGAAAGCAGAAATTATGGATGCAACAAGAACTGCCAGGGTTGAAATGACATCATTTCTACTGTCCTGTGCTGTTGCAATCAGTGCTTCGGAATTTATTTTTGTTCCGAGTTTTTTGTTAAATACCATCATCCATAATTTGACGAGTACAGATAAGGATAAAACCAAAACCAAAATAAGATTAAATCCGACACCGGAGGGATTTAGAATTTTTTGAATACTTGTTTTCAACAGCTCAAAACCGATTAAGATAATCAATACCGCAACGCTTAAAGCCGAAAGATATTCGTATCTTCCGTGACCGTATGGATGTTCGGCGTCGGCAGGCTTTTCCGAAAGCTTGAAGCCGAGAAGGCTGATTATGCTTGAGGATGCATCGGAGAGGTTGTTGAAAGCATCCGCCGTTATTGAAACAGAGCCTGAAAAAGTTCCTATCAGAATTTTTGAGATAAACAATACGGTATTGCATATGATGCCGACAAAACCGGCAAATTTTCCGTAGGATGAACGAACGGACGGTTTGTCGGTATGTTCATAATCACGGACAAATGTTTTTAATAAAAAATTTGTCATAAATACACCTCATTTAATAAGTTTTAATTTCTTTAACCCAGAATATATCTTTGCTCCCATAGGAAGCATTTCCATTTCCTCTTTGTTAAGAGATTTTGTCAAAATAAGCATAAGCACATAAACGATAACAGCAATTATAATTGCCGCTGAAACGGAAATAAAATTGCTTTTTGTGATAAGCATTGCGGCATAATGTGAGAAATATGCCGAGATACCCATAACGAGCGAACAGGAGAGCGGTTTTAAAATGTATTTTTTAAAGTTAAGCCTTATTGATACGCTTTTTGAAAGCATTGTAAAGCAGTATGCAAATGATATTGTCTGACAGATAATAGAGCCTATTGGAGCACCGTAAATATTTATTGACGGTTGGCGGATAAGAATTGTGTTGAAAATATACTTTGCGATACATCCTATCAAAAGTCCTGTTGCAGGCACATATATTTTTCCTATACCTTGCAGTGAACCGGAAATTGTTTGGTTCAGTGCAATAAACACAAGTGAGAGTGAGCTCAATTGCAAAAGCTGATAACCGTCCGGAACATTCGGGTATAAAAGCTGATAAATAGGCTTTGCAAGGAAAATGTATCCGAATGCACAAGGCATTATTATCAAAAGTGATATAAGAAGCGAATATGAAACAAATTTTGAAGCTTCCTTTTTTTCTCCTCTTGCGAGTGCGGCTGAAATGGACGGAACCAAAACAGTTGCAAAAGATATGTTGAGAGATGTGGGAAGATTTATAAGAGTGTCACTTTTTGCCAAAATTCCGGCAAGGCGGACAGCTTCTTCGCCAAGCTGTTTTGCACTCGGATTGAAAATTGCTCCTACAGAACCATGAGCAGGTATAAAAGCTGAAAAAGCCGTTTCAATGCCACGGGTTATTGTTGCTGTATCAACAATTCGATTAATTGCCGCAATTATGGAACTCAATGATATCGGTATCGATATCATCAATATACTTTTAAACATTTTTAGAAGGGGCATAGATGGTGATGAAACGGTTGTTTTATCAACTTTTTCATAAATACCTTTTCGTCTCTTGAGATAGAAGAAAATTATGTAAATTGTACTTAAAACCGCAGATATTGTTGCGGCAAAATTTGCTCCGGCAGCCATCATAGCCGCATTCAAATCGGCATCATTCGGGAAGAATGTGTGAACCGACATATAATAGACTATTGCAATTGTGAATACACATTTGAAAATCTGTTCGAGAATTTGCGAACGGCTTGTTGCCTGCATATTTTGCATTCCGACAAAATATCCTCTTATAACAGAGGATACACAGACGAAAAATATCGATGGTGCAAGCGCCATTAAAACATACTTTGCATTATGCATTTTAATAAGGTGGTCTGCAATAAGTCCGGACGAAAAAAACAGCATCAATGATGCGAATACGCCGATTATCGAAAAGAGTACAAGAGCACTTTTATAAATTTTTTGTGCTCCTTTATAATCTCCGACCGCATTTTTTGCGGATGTCATTTTGGAGATTGCATTAGGTATTCCTACGGAAGAAATCGCAAGTAGCAGGGTATATATTTGATATCCTGCCGAATTGTAGCCGTTTCCCTCATTTCCGAATCCCGGTGTGTTGGTTGTGAAAAGCGTATAAACAACGCCGAGAAGCTTAACAACTATCTGTGAAAACAAAATTATGAGAACATTTCCCATAAAAGATGTTTTTTTGTTTTTATTTTCCATAATATGTCCTCTTTTATTTCAAATTTTTTATCATCGCAAATGTTTCTCTCTCGCCCTTTTCGGCAAGTATTACAAGCCATTCTTCAAGCATTTCGGCATTGTCGGGATGCATATAATTTTTTGCTTTTGAACGGCGGTAATACTTGAGCGGTTCGGTATCATTGTATGCATCGCCGAGATATGTTTTGCTTGCGGCTATTCTGTCACAGAGCATTTCTTTCATATATTTAAGCGGCATTTTGACCGAATCGATTTCGTGAGTTTGGGGATTGTAATCGTTCCAATATTCAAAATGGTGCTTGTTTCTGCCCTTGTGGTGCATCCAAGCCGAGGAATATCCGAAAAGTGAACGCTCATGGTCGTTGGGACTTTTCGTTCCCATATAGTATTTTGCTCCTATGCGAAATTCGGTATAGGAATATTTTGATAAATCGTGAAACAATCCTTGAAAACCTATTCCGACTTTAAAACAATTTTTAATCACCTCATGGCGATGATGCGTTATTGTTTTAAAATGTTTTATAAACTTCATAATAAACCCTCTTTGCCTTCATATATATATGAAATAATATCACAAATAAGTCCAAAAGTCAATTAAATGAGGTATAAAGATGTTAATGAGGTGTAAAAAAACATTGGTTTTTACACCTCATTAATTATCGTAATATGTTTATTAATGTACTGGCGACGAGGGCGATACTTAAAAAAATGACGCTCATTTTTAATTTTTTATCGCCTTTTCTTCCTATATTGTAAGACTCTTTTGAAACGGTGTCGGAGTTGAAATAATTTGCAACTATTTTTTCGGCTTCGGCAATAATTTTGTCGTTACAGTGAGGCGGATGATTTTTTAAAATGATGATTGCCTGATGAATGTAGGGGGAAGAAATATTGTCTAAAATTATCACTTGTTTGGACATATTTTTCATTACAAAAATTACACTTCCTTTTAACAAATTTGTAGCATTTTCAATGCTTGTTTTTATGGATGATTTTTCCCTTTTCGAGGTTGTTTTATACACGAAATTTTAATAAAAAACCCACTTTTTTGCAGAAAAAATGACAAAAAACAGCGGTTCTGAATATCTGCGGGGAAGAATATAATGATATAAAAATTAGTTAATTTTATATAAAGAATGGTTTGGTTTTTGAAAAAAATTGAACGGTTTTTTAGTGAAATGTAACAATTTTTTAATATTTTTGTTGACAAGCAAGAGGAGGTGAGTATATAATAGGCTCGAAAAATCGTAGGCGGTAGAAGTCTGAAAAAATTCGGGCTTTTAAGAAAAGACAAGCCGGTAAATAAACTTTGAAGCTTTCGGGCTTTGAATATGCCTGCTGACTGTCAGTCTTTTCGGAAAGGAATATATTATGAATTTTCTAAAGAAAATCTACCCCAAAAATTTTAAGCGTGTAATTCTTGCATTGATACTTGTAATGACCGTGACATCTATTTCGATAGGAGCGGTGTATGATGTAGCATTGAAGAATGTAACATTGATTCGTATTGACGAATTTGAGGGTCTTAATTCGAATGATTCGGTTAAGACAAGAAAGACAACTGTAGGAGAATTTTTGGCAGAAAAGCAAATCAAGGTCGGAGAAAACGATTTCATCAATAAAGAACAGGAAGATGAAATTGCCGATAAGGATGTTTTGATTATACGCAAGGGTAGAACCATTGAGCTGACGGCTGACGGAGAGGTTCAGTTTGTGAATGTTTCCAAAAAAACAGTCGGAGAAGCGCTTGAAGAGATCGGAACGGTACTTTCGGGTGAGGATATTGTAACACCTGATATAAGCTCTGTCGTTACCGACGGAATGTCTGTTAATATCGACAGAATATCGACAAAGGAAATAACAGAGTCGGTAGCAATTGATTTTGAAACCAAAAAGGTTAATGACAGTTCATTGCAGAAGGGAACGACAAAGGTTTCTCAAAAGGGCGAAAAAGGTGAAAAGAGTGTCAGATATTCTGTGACGGTTAAAAACGGAGAAGAGATTTCAAGAGAATATATCTCGGAAGAAATTGTTAAAAATCCAGTTGATGAAATAATCAAGGTAGGTACAAAGGTACAAAGTACCAAAAAAACATCTGCATCATCAAAATCAACATCGTCGGCTTCGACGAAAAAAAGTGATAAGAATTTTTCTTATTCAAGAAAGATAACGGCAAGAGCAACCGCATACGACAGCTCTTTATCTGAAAACGGCGGCAATTCCAAAACCGCATACGGTTTAACACCGAAATACGGAGTTGTTGCGGTTGACCCAAAGGTAATCCCTCTTGGAACAAAACTCTACATTGAGTCATCGGACGGAGGAAAATCTTGGGTATATGGTTATTGTATTGCCGGAGATACAGGCGGTGCAATCAACGGAAATAAAGTTGATTTGTGTTTTGAGTCAAAGGCAGAATGCAGAAGATTCGGTGTAAAAACCGCAACGGTATATGTGTTGAATTAAAAATGGGGCTGGTTGACAGCCCCTTTTTCAGAGAGGAAAGCTATGGATTTAACATCGGTAAAGACAATAAAGGAATTGAGAAATATGTTTGGCTTTGCCTTTTCAAAGGGGCTTGGTCAAAATTTTTTGACGGATGCGTCGGTGCTTGAAAAAATTGCCGATGCCGCATCGGGAACTGACGGCGTGTTGGAAATTGGACCGGGCTTCGGAGTTTTGACAAAGGCTCTTTGCGAAAATTTTGAAAAGGTTGTTTCGATTGAAATAGATCAATCCTTATTAAAGGTTCTTGATTTCACTCTCAACGGGTATCGAAATGTTAAAATAATCAATGACGATTTTATGAAGCTTGATTTGAAAGCTTTGATTGCAAATGAATTTGACGGTAAAAAAATAAGCGTTGCGGCGAATCTTCCGTACTATATCACAACACCCATTGTAACATCACTTTTGGAGGGTGGCTATGATATCGATAAGATTGTTGTTATGGTTCAAAAAGAGGTTGCACAGAGATTTTGTGCAAAACCGGGAACAAAAGATTACGGTGCAATCAGTGCTTTGTGTGCATACTATACAGAACCCGAAATTGTCTGTGCTGTCCCGGCATCCGGATTTTATCCGCCTCCAAAGGTTGACTCGGCTGTTGTATGTATGAAGATTTCTGACAAGCCGAATGTTTGTGTAAAAAACGAAAAGCTCTTTTTCAAGGTTGTGAAATCGGCATTTGCAATGAGAAGAAAGACATTGCTCAATTGTCTTTCAAACGGATTTTCGCAGGAGAAAAAAGTTATTGAGGAAATCTTATCGAGAATAGACATTGAACCGTCGATAAGAGGAGAAAGACTCGGAATTGAAGAGTTTGCATTAATTGCAGACGAATTTGAAAAAAATGGAATAAAATGAAAATAAAAGCTGTGAGTTACCAAAACTTACAGCTTGATTTTTTGCATAAAATCGTGTAATATAATATTCGTGGTTGACATAATACAATTTTTATTGTAAACCATATAATATTATATTCGGATTTCATTCCGAGGAAAGAGAGGACACAGAATGAAATTATTCAAAAATATTGCAATCGGAATTTTGACTGCGGCGTTCGCAGTATCGCCGATGACGGCTTTTGCATCGGCATTGCCGGAGGATGTTGCGGGCACAAGATTTGAAGAACCTGTACAGATATTGGCGGCACTTGACATTATGGTCGGCGATGATGACGGTGCTTTCAGACTTGATGACAACATCAAAAGGTCAGAGGTTGCAAAAATGGCAATTCACGCATTGGGACTTGAAGAGGTTGCTGATTCAAGAAGAGGAGAGTCACGCTTCCCCGATGTGGCACAAAGTCACTGGGCAAACGGATATATCAACCTTGCAACTGCACAAGGACTTATCGTCGGTGACGATGAGGGAAATTTCAGACCGGATGATTCGATAACTTATTCGGAGGCAATGGCAATATTCGTAAGAGCATTGGGATATGAGGTTATGGCAGAGGATAAGGGAGCATATCCGGAGGGTCATGTTGTTGTGGCAGGAAGCATCGGATTGACAAAGAATGTTCAAGGCTCTGCAAATGTTCCGATTACAAGAGGAAATGTTGCATATCTTACAAACAATGCATTGAGTGTAGGCATTATGGAAAAGGTTGGTTTCGGAAGCAATTCATCTTATGAAATCACAGAAAAAACACTTTTAAAGGACAAGCTTAATGTAACAAAGCATACAGGACAGATAAATGCCATTCCTTATACAAGTCTTGACGGCGAATCAAATTTGAATAAGGGTGAAATTAAAATCGGAGAGAATGTTTATGAAACAGCGTACAATATGAACAACTTGTTCGGCTACAATGTTTCATACTATCTCAGATCGGATGATGACGGCGATGTTGTTATTCTTGCAATTCCGGTTAAGGATCAAAATTCGATTGTCAGCATAAAATCGGATTTGTTTGAGGGATTGACAACAAAGTCCGGTAAAAAGGCAATCGAGTATTATGAAAAAGAGGATGCTCAAAAAACAACAACAGCAACTCTTGATGATGAAACAAAGCTTATCTATAACGGAAAAGCAGATGAGTTTAATGATGAGAATATCAATATAGACGGAAAATCAGGCGAGGTTACACTTCTTGATACCGACAGAAACGGAGTCTATGACATTGTGTTCGTAACCGTTTATGAAAATATAGTTGTGGAAGAGGTTACAAGTTCGGGAAAAATCGTTGATAAATATGGTGCACCGACTTTGAAACTCGGTGAGGATGAGAATGTGAGCTACAGAATTTTGAGAGGCTTGCAAGAAATCAAAGTCAAAGAACTTAAAGAGTATGATGTATTGTCTGTTGCGAAAAGCAAGGACAAAGAATTGATTGATATTCGAGTTTCAAATACGACCGTAAGCGGTAAAGTGAGCGGCAAAGATTCAAAGGGAATTTATATTTCTGGAAAACACTATAAGATTGCCGAAAATTATCCCGAAGAATTAGCGATTGGAACTGAAGGAGTATTCCACCTTGATATCGATGGAAAAATTGCGGCTCTCAATGACAAGGTTGTTGTAAGCGACAATTACGGATACCTTATCAAGGCATATGCTTCGGACGAAACGGAAAAGGCAACATTCAGAATATTCACCAAAGAGGGCAAGGATGTGACCCTCACCGCAAATGATAAGATAAGATATAACGGCACATCCGGTCAAAAAGCGGTTGATGTTGTTGAAAACTTCATTGAGGGCGGAAAGACCGTAAAACAGCTTGTGACCTATACAACAAATTCAGCCGGAAATCTTACCGCAATTTATACTGCATCCGATAATACCGCAACAGGTGCGGCAAAGGACGGAAAATTCACACTTGATTATAAGTTGACCGAAGCTGTTTATAACGAAAAGACAAATACACTCGGTTCAATAAGACTCACAAAGGAAACACACATTTTTGATATTCAGGATGATGTGGCGGATTACAGCATTGCCGATATGGAAATGTTTGAGGACAAACAAAAATACAATGTTATGATGTTTGACACAACAGAAGAAATGACTGCGAAAGCGGTTGTTGTAACCAATGCGGAATTTATGACAAACTCGGAAGCTCCGATTGCGGTTGTTGATAAGATTACAACCGAAATTAACGATGATGACGAAGAAACCGAAAAGCTTTATGCGTTGGTAGGCGGAAAGGCTGTTGAGGTTATGGCTGCCGAATCCGGCATACTTGTTAAAAACGGCGGAAGAGAAAGCCTTAAAAACGGTGATATAATTCAATATAAGACAAACGATAAGGGTGAAATCGTGAGTGTGAGAGTTTTGTTTGATATCGCAACAAAGGCAACCGAGAAAAACGAAACTCCTGTTGAGGATCTTGAAATTCTCTACGGTAAGGTTACAAAGAAATTCTCGAATTCGATTAATGTTACGGTAAACGGAGGAAGCGTGAGAAATGTTACTCTTCCGAGCGGAATCATTGTTTATACAGTTGATACGACAAAAACAAAAAATCAGGTATCCGAGGGAACAACCGGCGATATTCAGGCTTATGATGAGGATGAGGGAAACAGAGTGTTTATCAGATTCCAGGATGAAGTCGCAAAGGAAATCGTTGTTATAAAATAATCAAACCAAAACCGAATAAATATCTTCTCTGTGCAGAGTCCGGGCAGTCCGGACTCTGTTTTTTCGGTTGACAAATAAAGTTTGCGATGTTATAATAAAATGAGTTTTGTCGGAATGATAAAATGCATAGAAAACAGCAATAATTTCAGTTATATTTGCTTTGACGACGGAGTACTGTTATTGTTCATATTCACTGAAATTTATATAAATAACTGTAAAGAGGTAGCATAATGAAAATATTATGTATAGGAGATGTGTTCGGAAGAGTAGGAAGAGATTTACTTTTTTCCTATCTTGACCGATATGCATCGGATATTGATTTTGTTATAGCAAACGGAGAAAATGCGGCACACGGAAGAGGAATAACGAGAAATGTTTATGAAGAAATGAAGAGTGCCGGAGTGGATGTGATAACTCTCGGAAATCACACATGGGGATGCCCTGATGTTGTCAATATATTAAAGCATAATGACGATATAATAAGACCTGCGAATTTTGACAAGGAATGTCCGGGTGTAGGCAGTACGGTTTTGAAAGCAAAAAACGGAGTAAATGTCGGAATTATAAATTTGATAGGCAGAGTTTATATGGATCCGAATAACTCGCCGTTTGAATATGCTCTTTCCGAAACGGAGAAGCTTTCAAAAAAAACCAATGTAATTCTTGTTGATTTTCATGCAGAGGCAACAAGTGAAAAGGTAGCTATGGGATATTTCCTTGACGGGCGTGTGTCGGCGGTGTTTGGAACTCATACTCATATTCAGACAGCGGATGAGATGATTCTTCCGAAAGGAACGGGATATATAACCGACCTCGGTATGACGGGCGTTGTTCATTCTGTTCTCGGAGTCGATAAAAAAATCATTTTGAAAAAATTCACAACGGGAATTCCGCAGAGATTTGAGCCTGCAACAGGACAGGGACGCTTTTCGGGATGTGTTTTTGAAATCGATGAAAATTCGGGGAAAACCGTTTCGGTGGAAAGAATTTCCAAAATTTTCTGACACTTAATTGTTTATTTTTCTCGTTTTTTGCATAAAATTAATATATATGCAACAGCTCATATATTAATTTTGAAAAAGGAGTGAGATTGATGCTTGATAAAATAGCATTGGTGTTGGTTATTATAGGTGCATTGAATTGGGGAAGTATAGGATTTTTCGGATTCGATGTTGTCGGGGTGCTGTTCGGCGGACAAGCCTCGGTGATAGCAAGAATTGTTTTTGCGATTGTCGGTGTTGCCGGACTTTGGTCGATAGGAATGCTTTTTAAAGAGGATAAGTGCAATTCAAAAATATAATTGCGGTGCAGAATCGATGTTGTCGGTTCTGCACTGTTTTTTTTTGTGTGTAAATAAACTGATAAAGGCAAATTGACGGGATTTTAAATTCTGTTATTTTTTTGCTTGACATTGGGAATGTTTTGTGTTATTATGTTATTGACCAAAATAAGAATAGAGGCGCAATTTCCATCAGTAGCTTGAGTGTATGCCGTTCGCAACGGTTCGGCTCAATGCGAAAGGGGCCGTTGCCGAAGGAATACGAGGCGTAAGTATGTCCTGGGAAAACAGAGAACATCTGTTTAACTGTCGTATGCGGTAATTTTACTGTCAAACGGTGAGCTATCATTATTGTTCGGATAAATATACTTTGGGATATTATTGTGAGTGATTTTGATAGCCGATATTTCGGCTATTTTTTTCGGTTTAAATTATTATTTTCGGAGGAAGATTAAAATGAGAACAAAGACAATTTTTGAGGGTGCCGGTACGGCGATTATTACGCCGTTTAACGAAAACGGTGTGGATTTTGAAAAATTCGGTAAGATGATTGATTGGCAAATTGAAAGCGGAATTGATTCTCTTGTTGTCGGAGGCACAACGGGTGAGGGTTCGACTCTTACAGATGATGAGCACAAAGAAGTTATAAAATTCTCTGTTGAAAGAGCAAACGGCAGAGTTCCGATTGTTGCCGGAACGGGTTCGAACGATACCGATTACGCAATTGAGCTTACAAAGTATGCTGCAAGTGTAGGTGCGGATGCGGCTTTGGTTGTTACACCATATTATAATAAGGCAACACAAAACGGTCTTATAAAAATGTACGGAGCTATTGCGGATGCAAGCGACATTCCGCTTATTCTTTACAATGTTCCGTCAAGGACGGGAGTTAATATAGCTCCAAAAACACTTGCTGTTTTGGCTGACCATCCGAATATTTGCGGTTTGAAAGAAGCAAGCGGAGATATTTCGCAAATTGTTGAAGAATTTTCACTTATCGGAGATAAGATTGATATCTATTCCGGAAACGACGATCAAATTGTTCCTGTTTTGTCAATGGGCGGAAAGGGTGTTATTTCGGTTCTTTCAAACCTTTTGCCGGCGGAGACATCAAATATGTGCAAGCTCTTCTTTGACGGAAAGGCTAAGGAAGCGGCGGCTGAACAGATTAAGATGCTTCCGCTTATCAATGCGTTGTTCTCCGAGGTTAATCCTATCCCGGTTAAAGCGGCTATGGCGGCTATGGGATATTGTGAGGACAGTTTGAGATTGCCGCTTACACCGATGGAAGATGCTCACCGTGTGGTAATGTTTGATGAAATGAGAAAGCTGGGAATAGAAATATGAAGATTATTGTCAACGGTTCAAACGGAAGAATGGGCAGAGAGGTTGTAAGAATGATTGGGGAAAATTATCCCAATCTTGAAATCGTTGCCGGAGTTGACACAAACAATTCGGCAGCGGAAAAGTTCCCGATTTACGAAAATATCGAGGATTTTGTCGGCGAGGCGGATTGTATAATAGATTTTTCGCATCACAGCGCAACAAAAAGACTTATCGATTTTGCGGTTTCGAGAAAAATTCCGATTGTGGCATCGACTACAGGTCAAACGGAAGAAGAAAACAAAATGATTTTGAATGCGTCAAAGCAAATTCCGATATTCAGATCGGCAAATATGTCTGTTGGAATAGCTTTGTTGGTAAAGCTTGCAAAAACTGCAGCAAAGGCGTTTCCGCAAGCTGATGTTGAAATAATAGAAAAGCATCACAACAGAAAGCTTGATGTTCCGAGCGGAACGGCACTTATGCTTGCCGATGCGGTAAAGGAAGCACGCCCGGATTGCGAATATGTGGTTGGCAGACATGAAAACGGAAAGAGAAAGCCCGAAGAGGTCGGAATTCATTCGTTAAGACTCGGAAATGTTGTTGGTGAGCATGAAGTTATAATTGCAACAGATACGCAGATAATAACATTGAAGCACGAAGCACAG
>CAZGZZ010000037.1:0-6538 GCA_964530315.1 uncultured Lachnospiraceae bacterium | reverse complement strand
TGAAGTTATAATTGCAACAGATACGCAGATAATAACATTGAAGCACGAAGCACAGCGCAACAAAAAGACTTATCGATTTTGCGGTTTCGAGAAAAATTCCGATTGTGGCATCGACTACAGGTCAAACGGAAGAAGAAAACAAAATGATTTTGAATGCGTCAAAGCAAATTCCGATATTCAGATCGGCAAATATGTCTGTTGGAATAGCTTTGTTGGTAAAGCTTGCAAAAACTGCAGCAAAGGCGTTTCCGCAAGCTGATGTTGAAATAATAGAAAAGCATCACAACAGAAAGCTTGATGTTCCGAGCGGAACGGCACTTATGCTTGCCGATGCGGTAAAGGAAGCACGCCCGGATTGCGAATATGTGGTTGGCAGACATGAAAACGGAAAGAGAAAGCCCGAAGAGGTCGGAATTCATTCGTTAAGACTCGGAAATGTTGTTGGTGAGCATGAAGTTATAATTGCAACAGATACGCAGATAATAACATTGAAGCACGAAGCACAGAGCAGAAGTCTTTTTGCGGAGGGTGCGATTGTTGCGGCGCAATTTTTGGCAAAATGCACCGAAAACAGAATTTATGATATGAATGATATGCTCGGAGGTGGCGAGTGATGATATGCGACAATATTTCGATTAACGAAAAGGGACATCTATGTTTTGTCGGTCGTGATACGACAGAACTTGCAAGAAAATATAAAACTCCGCTTTATCTTATTGATGAGGACAAAATAAGGGAAAAGTGCAGAATATACAAAGAAGCTATGAAAAAAAGCTTTGGCGGTGAGTCGCATCCGCTTTTTGCAAGCAAATCACTTTGTTTTAAGCGTATTTATGAGATAATGCGTGAAGAGGAAATGGGAATCGATGTCGTATCTCCGGGGGAACTATATACGGCATTGAAAGCCGGATTTCCTATGGGGCAGGCGTATTTTCACGGAAACAACAAAACCGATGAGGATGTTGCTTTTGCGATAGAAAGCGGAATAGGCTATTTTGTGTGCGATAACATAGAAGAGCTGAAAGCAATAGACAAGGAAGCAAAAAAAACAGGGAAAAGGCAAAAAATCCTTTTGCGTATAACTCCCGGAATAGATTCTCACACCTTTGCGAAAATCAATACGGGAAAGGTTGACTCGAAATTCGGTGCGGCAATAGAAACAGGACAAGCGGAGGAAATAACGGGTCTTGCTTTGGGATTTGAAAATATCGAGCTTTGCGGTTTTCATTGTCATATCGGTTCGCAGATTTTTGAATATGAGCCATTCGGTGATGCGGCATTGATTATGATTAAGTTCATTGCCGAAATGAAGAAAAAATTCGGTTTTGAAGCAAAGGAATTAAATCTTGGCGGAGGAATGGCTGTTCGCTATCTCGATTCACATCCGCAAATAGATTATGCGGAAAATATTGCAAAAATCGGAGAAACGATTGACGGAGCTTGTCAAGCTTACGGAATAAGCAAGCCGAAAATTCTTATGGAACCGGGAAGAAGTATAGTTGCGGACGCCGGAATGACTCTATATACGGCAGGAACTCTAAAAGAAATAAAAAATTTCAAAACATATGTTTCGATTGACGGAGGAATGGCTGACAATCCCCGATATGCTCTCTATGAGTCTCCTTATACCGTTATTATGGCAAACAGAGCGAATGAAAAGACGGATTGCGAGTGTACGGTTGCCGGAAGATGCTGTGAAAGCGGGGATCTTATTCAAGAAGGGGTTATGCTCCCGAAACCCGAAAGAGGAGATATTATAGCTGTATTGACAACGGGAGCTTATAACTATTCGATGGCATCAAACTATAATCGTTTGACGAAACCACCCGTTGTAATGCTCAACAAAAATGAGGACTATATTGCCGTTAAGAGAGAAAGCTTTGAAGATATGCTTTCAAATGACATATAAATCAAAATTGTGATGCAATCTGTCAAAAGGTCTGTCGTTGCAGAATGAAAGGCAGAATTGTATCGACTAAAAAATGCATAAAAACATTGCACAGACTGTTTGAAAGTTTGTGCAATTTTTTGCGAAAAAATATGTCAAAAAGCTTGCAAAAATATAGAAAATCGTTTATAATATTAGTGTTGTGAGACTTGACAAACGATGAAGCGGGAGGTTGCGAATGTTAAGTTCGGTTTTTCCGTGGAGAATGTCCGATTCAAGAAACCGGGCGGCAGGTCACGCTGTAATATGCTTTCAAACCTTGCGGGAAAGTTATGTCCTGCAGGGCGTTGCTATGCGTAAATTGCGGCGTAAAGACTTCCCGGATAGCTAAATGCAATTCGGGTTTTTATTTGAGGGTAGTGCGAAACACCCGGCGGTGTGTATAATGCACCGTGCTGTCGTGCGAGGGAACACAATGGTATGGAATTTTGAATAACCCAATGATTTGGAATTCCGAAAAAAAACAAAATTAGGAGGGAAAAGTATGGCAGCAAAGCAGAAAATCAGAATCAAGCTTAAGGCTTATGATCACGCTGTTCTCGATCAGTCAGCAGAAAAGATTGTTGAGATCGCAAAGAAGAGCGGTGCGAAGGTTTCAGGACCTATTCCGCTTCCTACAGAAAAGGAAGTTGTTACAATCTTGAGAGCCGTTCATAAGTATAAGGATTCTCGTGAGCAGTTCGAAAGAAGAACTCACAAAAGATTGATCGACATAGTTGTTCCTGGTGCAAAAACCATGGAGGCACTTGTTAAGATCGATTTGCCTGCAGGCGTTGAAATCAACGTAACACAGAGCAAAAAATAATAAAAGCTCATTTATGAGTGGCAGTAGCTTAAAAAAGCTATGATGCAGGTCAATGTTCCTCAAGGGAACCAATTAACTGTTAAGAAAGGAAGAAAAAAATGAACAAAGCAATTTTGGGTACAAAAGTCGGTATGACACAGATTTTTGACGAAAACGGAAAAGTAATTCCGGTAACTGTAATTCTTGCAGGTCCTTGCACTGTTGTTCAAAAGAAGACTGTTGAATCTGACGGCTATGATGCTGTTAAGGTTGGTTTCGGTGAAGTTAAAGAAAAAAATCTTAACAAACCGGATAAGGGACAGTTTGCAAAGGCAGATGTCGCTGCAAAGAAGTATTTGAGAGAATTTAGATTGGATGACTGCGAGTCCTTGAATGTAGGTGACGAAATCAAGGCAGACATATTTGCGGCAGGCGACAAGATTGATGTTACAGGTATCAGCAAAGGTAAAGGTTTTGCCGGTCCGATGAAGAGATGGGGATTGCACAGAGGTCCTATGTCTCACGGTTCAGGTTATCATAGAGGTTCAGGTTCTATGGGTGCTTGTTCAAACCCAGGAAGAGTTATGAAGGGCAAGAAGCTCCCGGGACATATGGGTGTTGCAAGAGTAACGGTTCAGAACCTTGAAGTTGTTAAGGTTGACGCAGAACAGAATTTGATTCTGTTGAAAGGTGCGGTTCCAGGCAACAAGGGCGGACTTGTTACAATCAGAAACAGCGTTAAAGCGTAATAGGAAAGGAGGAATAAACTATGTCAACAGTAGCTGTATATAACATGGAAGGCGCAAAGGTAGGCTCAATGGAAGTGAGCGATTCCGTATTTGCGGCAGAAGTGAATAAGGCTGTATTACACGAGGTTGTTGTTAACTACCTTGCAAATCAGAGACAAGGTACACAGAGCACAAAGACTCGTACAGAAGTTTCGGGCGGCGGAATCAAACCTTGGAGACAAAAAGGTACAGGTCGTGCAAGACAGGGAAGTATCCGTGCACCTCAATGGACAGGCGGCGGAGTTGCTCTCGGACCTAAACCCCGTGATTACAGATATAGCGTAAATAAGAAGATAAAGAAGGTTGCTTTGAGATCTGCTTTGTCAGCAAAATACGAAGCATATGAAATATATGTTATCGAAGATTTGAAGATGGAAGAAATCAAGACTGCTAAAATTGCAAAGATGCTTAAAGGTCTTGAAATCGATTCAAAAGCATTGATTGTTACTGCTGATTATGATAATACAATCTACAAATCAGCAAGAAACATTAAGAATGTTAAACCGACATATGTTGGTGTTCTTAACACATACGATGTTTTGAAGTATGACAAGTTTATAATAGCTAAAGAAGCAATCGCAAAGATTGAGGAGGTGCTTGCATAATGAAATTCGCACATGATATAATCAGAAGACCAATCATCTCCGAACGCAGTATGGCACCTGTTTTCGACAAAGAGGGAAACGAAATTAAAAAATACACATTTGAAGTTCCGGTTTCCGCAAACAAGGTTGAAATCAAGAAGGCTTGTGAAGAAGTTTTCGGAGTTAAGGTTGCAAGTGTAAATACAATGCATGTTACAGGAAAGATTAAGAGAATGGGCAGATTCGCCGGAAGAAGAGCTTCCTGGAAGAAAGCCATCGTTACATTGGCAAAGGACAGCAAGACAATTGAATTCTTTGAAATGTAATGACTTAAATAATCAGATTAAGGAGTGAAACAAATGGCTATTAAAAAGTATAAGCCGACCTCTCCTGCAAGAAGATTTATGACTGTTTCGGATTTCGCTGAAGTAACAAAAACTTCTCCGGAGCGTTCATTGATAACATCATTAAAGAAGAATGCAGGAAGAAACTCATACGGCAGAATTACTGTTCGTCACAGAGGCGGCGGTAACAGAAGAAAATATAGAATTATTGACTTTAAGAGACAAAAGGATCAAATGCCTGCTACAGTAATCGGTATTGAATACGATCCTAACAGATCAGCAAACATTGCCTTGATTCAGTATGAAGACGGTACAAAGTCTTATATCATAGCTCCTGTCGGCTTGACAGACGGTATGGTAGTTGTATCGGGTACAGGTGCTGATATTCAGCCCGGTAATGCTTTGTTTATAAAAGATATTCCGGTTGGTACATTGATTCACAATATTGAGTTGTATCCCGGAAAGGGCGGACAGCTTGTTCGTTCAGCCGGCGGATATGCACAGCTTATGGCTAAAGAAGGAGATTACGCACAGGTAAGACTTCCTTCAGGCGAAGTAAGAATGATTCGTCTTGATTGTAAAGCTACAATCGGTATTGTCGGAAATCAACAGCATGAAAACATTTCTATCGGTAAAGCCGGAAGAAAGCGTCACATGGGTTGGAGACCTACCGTTCGAGGCGTTGTTATGAATCCTAACGATCACCCTCACGGCGGTGGTGAAGGTAAGTCACCTATCGGTCGTCCTGCTCCGGTAACTCCATGGGGTAAACCGGCTCTTGGCTTGAAGACAAGAAAGCATAAGAACAGAACAGATAAGTTCATTATAAAGAGAAGAAACGATAAATAATTATCGGTCATAATCCGAAAGGAGGAACAAATAATGGGTAGATCACTTAAAAAGGGACCTTTTGTCGAAGAGCGTTTGATGAGCAGAATTGATGCAATGAACGCTGCAAACGAAAAAAAGGTTGTTAAAACCTGGTCAAGAGCTTCTACTATTTTCCCTGAAATGGTTGGACATACTATTGCGGTTCATGACGGCAGAAAGCATGTGCCTGTATTCATCAGTGAGGATATGGTTGGTCACAGATTGGGCGAATTTGCTCCGACAAGAACCTTTAAAGGTCACGCAGGGGCTAAAACTTCTAAATAATATATAAGTAAGTTCATATATATAGTATCGAAAGGAGGATTCCGTAAATGGAAGCACGAGCAACTTTGAGCTATGCACGCATTTCGTCAAGAAAGGTCAGAATAGTTCTTGATTTGATCAGAAACAAGCCTGTCGGCGTTGCTATGGGTATCATCAAGAACACACCTAAAGCTGCAAGCGAGTACTTGGAAAAACTTTTGGCATCGGCTATTGCCAATGCACAGAATAACCATAATATGGATATCAACAAATTATATGTAGCAGAGTGTTATGCAAACCAAGGTCCTACTCTTAAGAGAATCAGACCTGTTTCAAAAGGAAGAGCATACAGAATTTTGAAGAGAACAAGTCATATCACTTTGGTATTGAAGGAAAAAGAATAATTAAAGAAGGAGGTTAATCCTAATGGGACAGAAAGTTAATCCGCACGGACTTAGAGTCGGAGTTATTAAAGACTGGGATTCAAAGTGGATTGCAGGAAAAAGAGATTTCGGAGACTGTTTGGTTGAAGATTACAATATCAGAAAATTTGTCAAGAAGGCTTGCTATGATGCAGGAGTAGCAAAGATTGTTATTGAAAGAAAGCAGAACAAGATATTTGTTACAATTCATGCTGCAAAGCCGGGCATCATTATCGGAAGACAGGGTGCTGAAATTGACAAGTTGAAAAAGCAACTCGAAAAGATGACAAAGGAAGCTGTTAACATCAATATTATGGAAGTTAAGCAGCCCGATACAAATGCACAGTTGGTAGCTGAAAACATTGCAGCACAGCTTGAAAAGAGAATTTCATTCAGAAGAGCTATGAAACAGGTTATGGGCAGAGCTATGAGAATGGGAATCAAAGGTATCAAGACAAGCGTTGCAGGAAGAGTAGGCGGTGCAGAAATCGCAAGAACAGAACAGTATCACGAAGGAACTATTCCGCTTCAGAC
>CAZGZZ010000036.1:0-20333 GCA_964530315.1 uncultured Lachnospiraceae bacterium | reverse complement strand
AGATGAACTCTACAAAAGCAAAACGATTGATGAAATTTGCTTAAAAAGAGATTGGGATAAAGTAAGAATTTGCCCAAACGGATATGAAAGTATCGAGGAATTTTGCTTTGTTTATAATATTAAGCTAAATATATAAAGACATATCGATAACATACATTATTTAATATGGTTGTACGAAAACTAATTCTCAACGCAAAAAGAGCTAACTGAAACTCAAATCAGTTAGCTCTTAATCTTTTAAATGGTTTTATGTTGCCAAATCGTTGCCATTTTGCACTCATAAGTGCCACAAACGGCGTGGTTAAGCTATTTTTGAGGTGTGATACATCATTCCCATTCGATCGTAGCTGGTTCCTTTGGACTCAAATCGTAGAGCACTCTGCAGACGCCGGGAACTTCATTCAAAATTCTTTCAGTGATTTTCTTAAGTAAATTCCAATCGATTTCAGGGACGGATGCGCTCATTGCATCGACAGTGTTAACGGCGCGGATAATAACGGGCCAATCAAACAATCTTTTACCGTCACGAACGCCAGTTGAACGGAAATCAGGAACAACTGTGAAGAACTGCCAAATCTTATCTGTAAGACCTGCGTTATTGAATTCTTCTCTCAAAATGGCATCGGACTCACGCAAAGCCTCCAATCTGTCACGGGTGATAGCACCTGTACATCTAACGCCGAGACCGGGTCCGGGGAATGGCTGACGGTCAACCATGGAGGCAGGTAATCCGAGAGCTTTTCCGACAACTCTGACCTCATCTTTAAAAAGGAGCTTGATAGGTTCAACGAGTTCGAATTTCATTTCTTCCGGCAAACCTCCGACATTGTGATGTGCTTTAACGCCGTCACTTTCAAGAATGTCGGGGTAAATTGTTCCTTGTGCGAGGAAATCTATATCATCAAGTTTTTTTGCTTCTTCATCGAATACAACGATAAATTCGCCGCCGATAATCTTTCTTTTTTCTTCTGGATCCGAGACATTTTCAAGCTTTGACAAGAAACGGTCGGAAGCGTCGATATAGATGAGGTTTGCATCAAGCTGATTTTTGAAAACCTCAATAACCTGTTCACTTTCACCTTTACGCATTAAGCCGTGGTTTACATGAACACATACCAATTGTTTGCCTATAGCTTTAATCAAAAGTGCGGCAACAACCGATGAATCAACACCGCCGGAAAGCGCGAGCAAAACTTTTTTATCCCCAACCTGTGCTTGAATTTGTTCAACTTGTTGAGCGATAAAAATATCCGCCGCTTCCTTTGTTTGAATACGCTGCATGGTATCCGGTCTTTTGTCTGTTGTCATAAAAATCTCTCCTTTAAATTATATTATAATTGAATAAATCAATTATCCCATTTAATAAATCCGTAGCTGTCAAGCGTTTGAAAATATTTCGCAAGACGCTCATACAGCGGATTTGCTTTATCGCCGAATTGTTTGGAGAACAGATCGCCGATTTCAATTAAATTCCGATTACCGTCAATCAAAAGCCAAATACAGCTTCCAAATTCGTCAAGGTGAATATGACTGACTTTCGGTTTTTTAAGAATAACTTGAAAAATTCTGTTAAAAACACCCTTGTTTTCAATATCCAAGGTAACAATGCCATCCTCTTGAGACCAAACGATTGTATCGGGGACGAGGGGGCGTTTTTCAAGATAATTTTTGTCGATAATATTTTTTTTCTTCATAATTAATCACGCTTTTTCCAGATGGAAAATTTCACAGCACTCAAAGCTATCAAAGCGAAAACCACAAGTGAGAGAATGTTTGAAACAGCTGTGGGGAGAACTGCGGTCAAACCCGAAAAATCAATGAGCTTGTCAACGCCGAATATAGCAAACAGTGCAAGAAGAATACCGACAAGACCCTCTCCTGCAATCATACCCGAACAGAAAAGAATACCATCGTTTGTGATAGCTTTTTTCTTGTCATCATCGCAACGAAGCTTGTTTGTAATCAATCGAAGAATACCGCCGACCATAATGCAGGCATTGAGGTGAACGGGAAGATATACGCCGATTGCAAATGGAAGCACGGGTATGCCTACGATTTCAACCAAAACAGCGATAAATACGCCGACAAAAACCAATCCCCACGGAAGACTTCCGCCCATAACGCCCTCTATAAGCATTTTCATAAGGGTTGCCTGTGGAGCTGCAAGCTCTTCGGAACCGAAGCCCCAAGCGGAGTTAAGCAAATAGAGTGTTCCGCCTATAGCCAATGCCGCAGCACAAACACCGATTAGTTCGCCGATTTGCTGTTTTTTCGGAGTAGCACCGAGAATGTAGCCTGTTTTCAAATCCTGTGATGTGTCACCTGAAATTGCGGCAACTATGCAGATGATAGAACCGATAGCAATAGCGGCGGTCATACCTTCAATACCGGAAGAACCGGTAGCCTTCAAAATTAGCGATGTTATAAGAAGTGTTGCGATTGCCATACCCGAAACAGGGTTATTACTGCTTCCAACAAGACCAACCATACGGGAAGAAACGGTTGCAAAGAAGAAACCGAAAACAACAACAATAACCGCACCGAGCAAAGAAACCGGAATAGCCGGAACAAGCCATACCAAAAGCGTCAAAATTGCGATTGCAATAATAACAAATTTTAAATTAATATCTGTATCTGTTCTTGAAGTGCCCGAATGAGTTGATGAAGCCATACCTTTGATGGCATCCCTAAATGTTCCGACTATAATCGGAAGTGATTTGATAAGGCTTATAATACCGCCTGCGGCAAGAGCACCTGCACCGATGTAGCGGATATATGAGCTCCAAATTCCGCTTGCACCCTTTGCGGTATAAATAGCTCCGATTGTTTCTGTTCCGGGAGCAATAATTGCATCATTGCCGAACAGAACGATTAACGGAATCAATACAAGCCAGCTCAAAACACCACCGGCAAACATATACGATGAAATTCTCGGTCCACAAATATAGCCGACACTCATAACGGCAGGGTAAATTTGAGTTCCGATAGCACCTGCAAAGCCTTTGACAGCAAAAGAAATTTCGCCGGCAACAAGCTTCAAACCATCAATAATGAACTTAAACACAGCGGCAAAACCCATACCTGCAAATACAGTTGAAGCGCTTGCTCCGCCGTCCTCGCCTGCAAGAAGAACTTCGGCACAGGCAGTTCCCTCGGGATAGGGAAGAACACCGTGTTCTTTGACAATCAACGCATTGCGGAGCGGAACCATAAAGAAAACGCCCAGCAAACCGCCGATTAAGGCAATAAGTGTAATTTCGATAAGGCCCGGAGTTTGTGATTTTCCCTCTGCCGCCCAAAGAAAGAGAGCAGGAAGTGTAAAAATAGCACCTGCGGCAAGTGATTCGCCAGCAGATCCGATTGTCTGAACGATATTACTTTCAAGAATTGAATTTTTACGCATAATAATGCGTATAACACCCATAGATATAACCGCCGCAGGAATAGATGCCGAAACAGTCATACCGACACGAAGTCCGAGATATGCGTTTGCCGCACCGAAAATAACCGCAAGCAAAACACCCATAATAATAGATGTAACGGTAATTTCGGGCGAGATTTTGTCTGCCGGAATATACGGCTTAAAATTTTTCTGTTTATCCATAATTAATCTCCTATCTAAAAATCACGATTTATTATAGCACAATTCGACAAAAAAATCAATACAAAATGATAAATAATATTCTTAACAAAAAAGAAAAGAATATTATATAAAATCATAAAAAAGGAAAGGAGTGCATAGTATTTAAAAGAGATTTATTATACCGAAGGGAATGAAAGCTATGAAAATCATAAAGGAAGAAAAGAGATATCGTGAAACGGCAGTGAGAGGAAGTGAGCGAATTAATGCCGAGGGCGATATAATAGTGCCCGACAAAAAGCCGGATGTTTTGAAAATTTTGCAGATAGATGCCCGAAGCGTCGTCGGAGATAAGGGCATAACTGCAGGAGGATTTTATGTTCGGGGAAAGGTGTATATAAACATTCTTTATCTTACGGACACCGAAACGGAGGAAACAGCCTGTATTCAAACGGTGCTTGATTTTCGGACAAAGGCAGACAATTCGCAAATTGAGGATGAAATGAACTTAAAAATTGCAAATGATGTGACGAAGCTTGATTTCATTTTATTGAATTCGAGAAAATTGTCTGTAAAGGCAACGGTTAATATCGCATATGAGGCAACGAGGGAAAAGTGCATTGAAATTCCGACGGGATTTGAAACGGACGGAATGGAATGTCTGACAAGGAGTGCACAGCTTGAAGAAATCGGGGCGGAGGAGGAATATGCTTTCAGCGTTCGGGGAAGCATTGAAATTCCTGCCGGAGCGGAATCGGTGGGCGAAATAATAAAAACGGATGTAAGGATTGTTGAAAGCGAGATAAAGGCGGTTGCATCAAATATTGTGATAGACGGGACTATGGGAGTCGGAGTTTTGTATTTTACAAAAGATAAAAAAATAGAATACAGCGAGGGTGAAATTACATTTACGGAGGTTTTTGCATCGGATGGAATTTTGGAAAGTGACGAGCTTTACTCCGAATTTTCAATCGGAGGAATAGAAACCGATGTTTTTGAGGATATTGACGGAGATATGCGTGCCGTAGGTGTGGAATGTTTGGCGGAGTTGAGCGTAAGAACGATGAGAACGGAGAAAATAGAGTATATATCCGATTGCTATTGTCCGGGACAGAATACAAAGTTCGATTGCAGTGAAAGAGAAATAAAGATACATATTTGCTCTTTTGATAAGGAAAATTCCGAACGCCTGACCGTTGCGGCAAGTGAGAATGTGCCACCAATAGGAAGGATATACAATGTTACGGCTGAAAGTGAAATAACCGACTGCCATGTAGCGGACGGAGGTGTTTCGGTAGGAGGGAAGACGGTATTTTACATATCATATTTAAGTCCCGACCCCAAATGTGCGGTTTACAGCGTACGAAAGGAAGAACCATTTGAATACTATCATTCAAATGAGGATATAAAAGAGGGAATGGAGTGTGTCACAAAAACAGAAATTTCTCATATAAATTACAGCCTTTCAAAAAATAACGAGGTGGAAATAAAGTATTGCGTAAAAGAGAAGATAAGAGTATGTGAAAAGAGAAAGGAAAGTCTGATAGTTGAGGTTGAATATGAGGAAAAGACCGATTGTGATGATATTATAATTTGTTTTGCAAACAAAAATGACACTCTCTTTGATATTGGAAAACGGTATTGCGTGTCGCAAGAGGCTGTTCGAGAAATAAATTCTCTTGAAAATGAAGAAATTTTATCGGGACAAAAGCTTTTAATTCCGCTTTGTTGACAAATTAAGCATTTTGGATTATAATTTTCTTATACGAATTATACGAATAAGGAAAGGAAATAAAAATGCGGATACTTGCGATAGATTACGGCGATAGCCGAGTTGGGCTTGCCGTCAGTGACATTATGGGATGGACGGCACAGGGAATAAAAACAGTTCCGAATAAATCGGGACAAAAGCTTTTGGAGGAAATAGCCGCGGTTATAAAAGAGTATAATGCGGAGAAAATAGTTGTGGGACTGCCGAAAAATATGGACGGAACATTGGGATTTCGGGCGGAAGCAACATATGCGTTTGTTGAGAAACTGAAAGGCGTGTTTGACGGCGAGATAGTTTTTTGGGATGAAAGACTTACGACCGTCAGTGCTTCGCATATTCTCAATGAAACAAATACAAGAGGAAAAAAACGAAAAAATGTGATAGACACGGTTTCAGCGTGTATGATTTTGGATGACTATTTGAGAGCAAATAACGGGCTGTAAAACACAGCCCGTTATTTTCGTATATTTAAAAATAACTCCAAACGGAATTGACGGCAAAGCACAGCAAAAATCCGAAAATTGCTGGCAGGAGAGCGGACAAAAGAGTATAAAAAATGCTTCCTGTCTCTTTTTTTATTGTTTGAAGAGTGGTTGAGCAGGGCCAATGCAGAACTGTAAAAATCAGCACACAGACAGCGGTTTTCAAGCTCCAACCGTTGGCGACAAGTAAATTCTTCATTTCCGCAATACTGCCTGTTTCGGCAATTGCACCTTGAGAAAGATAAATCATAACAGCAATCGGGATAACAATTTCATTTGCCGGGAGTCCGAGGATAAAGGCGATTAGAATAACACCGTCAAGACCAAAAATTCGTGCAAAAGGGTCAAGAATATCGGAAGCAAGTTTTAAAAGTGAAGCATTGCCTATGTGCGTGTTCGCCAAAAGCCAAATAATAAGACCTGCCGGGGCGGCAACAGCGGCGGCACGCTTTAGAACAAAAAGAGTTCTGTCGAAAACCGAACGGATAAGAACATCGGAAATTTTCGGAATTCGGTAGGATGGCATTTCAAGAGTAAAAGATGACGGCACGCCAGAAAGGATTGTTTTTGAAAGAATTTTTGTTGCGGCAAAGGTTGAAAATATTCCCAAAAGAATTACAAGAGTCAAGATAAAAGCCGATAAAACAGAGCTTGATGAAATGAAAAACATTGTAATTACCGAAATCAATATCGGAAATCTTCCGTTGCAAGGGACAAAGCTGTTAGTAAGTATAGCGAGAAGTCTTTCTCTCGGTGAATCGATAATCCTACAGCCGACAACTCCTGCGGCGTTACATCCGAATCCCATACACATTGTCAATGATTGTTTTCCACAGGCACAGCATTTTTTAAAAGGTTTGTCAAGGTTGTATGCAATTCTGGGAAGATATCCCAAATCCTCCAAAAGCGTAAAAAACGGGAAAAATATAGCCATCGGCGGAAACATAACGGCGACAACCCACGAAACAACACGAAAAATGCCCGAAACAAGCATCAGACGAAGCCAATCGGGGAAATGAAGCGTTAAAAAGAGCTTGTCGAGAAAATTCCCAATATGAGAGAAAGCATCGGACAAAAGAGCGGACGGATAGTTTGCACCGATAACGGTAAGCCATAGAATAAGAGAGAGAAAAAGGAGCATAACGGGGTATGCGAAAATTCGTCCGGTCAGAATTTTATCGGCTTTTCGGTCAAAATCAGAAAAGGTGTTTTTCTTGACGGTAACCGTTTCTTTGGCAATTTTCTCCGCTTTTTTGACGGTTTCTTCGGGTAAGAGTGGAAGAGGCGTGCTTATTGTATTGTCATCAAGGGTATTTGCGGCATTCAAAAGCTCCACAATGCCCTTTTTTTGTTTTGCTATAACTGGAATAACGGGAGCTTGCAAAAGAGCTGATAGTTTATTTGTGTTTATGTATATTCCCTTTTTTTGAGCTTCGTCCATAAGGTTGAGGGCAACTGCGGTTTTTGCGCCTGTAGCCATAATTTGCAAAGCAAGATTGAGATTTCGTTCGAGACATGTTGCGTCGCATACAACTATAACCGCATCGTAATCGCCGTCGCAGATAAAATCACGGGCAACCTCTTCTTCAGCCGAATGGGGAAAGAGTGAGTAAGTGCCGGGCAAATCGACAATTGTGTATGAGTTATCACCGTTTGTGCAAAAGCCTATGGCATTTGTGACAGTTTTTCCGGGCCAGTTGCCCGTGTGCTGGTGCATCCCTGTTAAAGCGTTAAAAATTGTGCTTTTGCCTACATTTGGATTTCCTGCAAGAGCAATTACCTTTTCGTTCGGTGAACTTCTTTTTATGAAAAGACCGCAGTCCGATTCGGACTCTGCGGTTTGATATTGTGTTAAAATCATAAAATCAATCCTTTCAGATGTTCTGCTATTATAATATGCGTTGCAAAAAAAAGAGTCAAAGGTAAATTTTTTTTGTATAATTGAATATAATATGTATTGGTAATGTGCCGTAGGGAACGTATTTATTCGTTCCGAAATAAACTGATTCGGAGGAATTTTTATGCAAACAAACGGAAAATATTGTCCAATAGTCGGGAAAAAGGTAAATCAGGGAGAATATATTGAAAAAAAGTACAATAAAACCACGAATCGACCGCAATGTCAAACGGAAAAAGGAATTTGTGACGGTAATTGTTCTGGTTGTGCATTGTCTGTAGGCTGAAATGCTACGATGTACGGTATTGAAGTGTTGCATTGTGTGACTCTTTGCGGTTGTTAGTCAATCGGTAGGGAACGGATTTATCCGTTCCGCTTATATAATGAAAGGAATGATCATATGAATCCAAACCAGAAACTAAACGAAATACTGTCCGAGATCGACCCGGCAAAGCTGTCAAAAGCAAAACAGAGTGTCAGCAAGCTATTTGAGGGGGAAAACGGTGAAAAATTGAAACAGCGGCTTGCCGCAATGGATAAAGATAAACTGATAAACGATTTTATGAAGCTTGATAATAATGAGATAAAAAATCTTGTTAAAAAGGCAAATCTAAATTCATTTGACGAGTCGGAAATTGAAAACATATTGAAGAAAATGAAATAGAGGAGATGAAGAAATGGAAAATAATGATATGATAGGAATGTTGAAAGGAATTTTGGGCGATGATGCGGACGAAAAAATCGGAAAGGCGATGGAAGCATTGAAGCCGACCGCCGAAACGATTACCAAGGTGGATGATGATATTTCAACAACAGCGGAGGAGGAAACAAATCCATATTTACCGCAGATAAAGAATATAATCGGTCAAATGAGCCTTGCGAGCGATTCACGCTCAAAGCTTCTTATGTCCCTGCGGCCGTATATGAGAGCGGATAGGCAAAAAAGCATCGATAATGTTATAAGGGTGTTAAATCTCGGAAAGCTGTCGGGGTTGTTTAAGTGATGTATCGAAAATATTACAGTATAAACGATATGCCGCAGATTAATAACGACAGATATATGGAAAGAAATCCGAAAAAGAATGAAGAAGTACATATGGAAAAAAAGAAAAAATCACCGACACTTGCAACGGATGATGTAATATTGCTTGCAATTGTTTTTTTGCTCCTTGCCGATGATTGCAGTGATAAGATGCTTTTGCTTGCGATAGGGGTTGTGTTTTTGAGCGGCGTGGAGCTGTGAGATTAAGGGTAAGACGATGGTGATGAGGAAAATATAGAAATCAAAATGCAGAAATCTTTTGATTTCTGCATTTTACATTTTATTCTTCAATTTCTTTTTCGGGAGTGATTTTACAGACTAATGCTTCATCAATCCTATGTTCGGAAATTTTTGTTACCTTTATCTGCAATCCGTATGCTTCAAGTTCGGTTGTTGTTCCGTCTTCGGGAATTGCACCGAGTTCGCCGAGAATCATACCTGCAAAGGTGTTATATTCTTCGACCGGAAGTTCTGTCTTGAGAATATCGGAAACAAGGTCAATATCGGTTGAACCGAGAATTTTCCATGTGTTTTTATCTATTTCGACGATTTCCTCTTCGGGTGGATTTTCGGAGTCGTTATCAAGGTCTCCGACAATTTCCTCCAGCAAATCGGACATTGTGATAATACCTGCAAGACCACCGTATTCGTCCAAAACAAGGGCGAAATGCTTTTTACTCATTTGCATTTGTCTAAACAAATCGTCTGCTTTGATAGATTCGGGAACGAGGTAAGGGTCTTTGATTATTGATGATAAATCGATTTTTTCTTCGTTCTCTGATTTTCTTAAAAGCTTATAGAAACTTGCTGTTTTGACTATTCCCAGAATGTTGTCAACAGAATCGCCGCAAATGGGATAAACGGAATGATTTGTGCTCCCGATGGTTTGCTCCCATTCTGAAACACTTTCGTCTTTCCACAGGAAAACGGCTTCGGTTCTGTGCGTCATAATATCTTTTATCGGTGTGTCGTTCAGTTCAAAAATGTTGTGTATCATTTTCTTTTCGTCAGGCTCGATAGCTCCTGATTCGCTTCCGACATCAACCATAAAGCGAATGTCTTCTTCAGTGACCTCCTCTTCTTCTTCCGTCCCTGATTTTATGCCGAACGGGGAAAGGAGCAAGGATGCCAAAGCAGATAGAATTTTCTCAAATGGCAATCCAATATAATAAGTAAGATTTATCAGCGGCATTAGGGAAAAAAGCACCTTTTCCGCATTCTGTGCGGTGAGCTTTTTCGGAATTGCTATGCCGAACAGCTGAATTATTAGTGACAAAAGTAACAATCCGCCGACACAAATCGGAAATGAATACTCGAAAAGATTAAATTCTGTCACAAATGATTGAATAACAGACAAACCCATACCGGCAGACATAAGTTCAAGAAAAATTATAACAACTTGAAGCCGCATAATTGTGGCCGGTGATTTTTCGATAAATTTAAGTGCTTTTGTTGCTTTTTGGATTCCGTCCTCCGAAAGTCTTGCAAGCTTTGCTTCGCTGACCTGGTGAACGGAGGATTTTGCGAGTCGTAACAAAATCACAGCTAAAATAATAACAATCGTAAGTATAGATCGGGGAGGGATAGAATCCACAAACCATCATCCTTTCGTAAATAAAAATATAGTCGGCAACATAAAACCGACTATACTATATCAAATATTTTATAAAAAGTCAAATGATGTAATCAAGATGTAATCTATTTCCTCAATTTGTTATAAATTGTTGTCTTAATTTGTTCAATAAGCATAATAAGCTCACTGCAACGAAGAAGATATAACATAACGGTATATATCAAAAGAGAACCTGCCGCACAAACGCAGAATTCCGCAATCAGCGGAAGTGAAATAATTTTTTTCAAAAACAGAGCAAAAACAATCGTTATCGCTCCCGACGCGGTCAGTTTTGTAAAAAGTCCCGAAAGAGAAGAAAACTTAAAGTCGGGTATATACTTCTTGATTGATTTATTCAAAAGAAAAATTGTCAATATTACCGACAGACTGGTTGCAAGTGATATTCCCAAAATTCCGATATATCTTGCAAGAACAAAGCTCAATACAGCATTTACCGCTACGGCTGAAATGTTTGCTATCATCGGCATTTTTGTGTCCTGATAGGAGAAATGAAGTCTTATATACATTTCTCTGATTGCAATTAAGCCGAAGCCGATCGAAAAACCTATTAATGCCTGAGAGGTATAATGTGCGGCTGTTTCGTCGAACTGCCCTCTCATATAAACGATTTTGACTATTTCTGGTGACATCACGCATGCGACGATGGTTATCGGCAAAAGAAGAATTATTAATCCGCTCAATGACTCTTTGAATGTTTTAATTACCATTTTTGTGTTGTTTTCGGCAACATAGGCTGCGTATTTTGACAAAAGTATAAGACTTAAAGTTGCGGTTATGGTTGCCGTTATAAACTGTTCAAGCGTATAGGCGTATGAATAGTTGGAGGCAATTCCCTCACCGAGAAATGAGCAAATTGCTTTATCGACAATGCCGTTGAGCTGTATGAAAATATTGCTTAACAATAACGGTAGCGAAAGCATTATGAGGTGTTTTATATTTGGGTCTTTGAAGTTCATCGATGGTTTGAAAGAAAATGTTCCCTTACAAAGTCTTCGCAAAAGAAGTGTTTGGACTATATTTCCGACAAAATATGCCGCAACAAGAGCATTTATCCCGAACTTTCCCGAAAATGCCAAAACCATTACGATAGCGATGGGGTTATATACAATTCCGTACAGCTTGCCCGGAACGAAAGAATCGTTTGCGTTTAAAACGGCGGCATATATCGATTGAAAGGATGTGAAAATAAATGTCACAGAATAAATTCTCAAATAATGAGTGAGAGAATCCATAGCTTGCGGCGTGTATGACGGAGCGAGAATTTTTGCTATTACGGGAGCAAATGCGGCTGTGAGCAAAATGAAAATTCCGCCGACAAGCAGGAAAAGTGTCAGCATTTTTGATGCAACATCATTTGCCGATTTTTTGCTTTTTTTGACCGAAATGTCAATGTAAATCGTTACGAGTGCGGTTGTCAATGAGGCAAGCAATGCACCCGAAAGATTTATCATAAAGTCGCTCGATAAAAAGTATATGTCTGTGCTTTGTGTCGAACCGTAGGTTGATGCAATAACCACTTGGCGTAAAAATCCGAGCAGTTTTGAAGATAAAACGACAATCATAACCAATACGGCAGAACCGATTATTGTTTTATTTTTTTTCATTGAGTTTTTAACTCCTTTTTATAAGGTTAGTGATATAATTTATGTACGGCATGGGGTCTCTAAAGGAAAAAAGACCGTCATGAACAGAAAAATCAAAGAATGATTTTATGTATGAACACAAAATTTTAATCTTGTGCTCCGATGATTTCATATGTGCGATAAAGCAGGCGAAGGATTGAGGTGTAAACCTCATTTTAACTCCGATTTTGTATTTCGGAAGTGCAGTTTCTTCGTTGATTACTGCGGCTTTTCCCGATGCCGCTTTTACATAGTCCTCAAAAAACGGTGCTCCGCTTATCTGCGTAATTGCGGCACTGCCCCAAATTCTCGGATTGATTTCGAGAAAATACGGCTTATTCAAAGTTCCTTTGAAATCAAGCATTGCAATTCCGGTGAAGCGGATTTCTTTCAAAAGTTTGACACTGTATGAAAGAAGCTTTTGTGAAAATACAGTTTTTAAAAAGCAGGTAGGACCGCCTTTTATCGGATATTCTCTGAAGCTTTCGTAGCACAAAAAGCTGACAGGTTCACAATTTTTGTCCATAACAACGGCAACTCCGATGTCGTGTCCGCTTATATAGTCCGAAGCAATGGGATTTTCATCGATTTCGTGCATTCTTTTGTAGTTTGAAATAAAATCCGTGCGGTTATACACAACGCAGTAGCGTTCGGCAGGCTTTTTGCCCATAGCCTCGCCGTTTCTGAATTTTATTATGCACGGAAAAGAAACATTATCCGCCATCTCTTCTATGCTGTTGTGTTCTTTCAGAGATGTTGTCGTCGGGACGGGTACGCCGATTTTTTTTGCTGTTTCATACATTTTGTTTTTGTCATCGGCAAGTTGTATGCTTTCCGCCGACGGAACCAAGAAGTCACAGCAATCGGAAAGCCTTTCTCTGTCTTTTATGAGAAGCATAAGGCTTTTTCTGTTTCCGGGAATGACAGTGTGGCGTTCGTTTCGGCATATATTTTCTATTGAAGATGAAAAATCATCATCATTCAGAATTTTTTTATCAAATGTATATCGTGAATAAAAACCGAGCCGTTCATTTTTCGGAATGCTTTCAAATTCAGCCGCCGTAACTTTGTACCCTTTTTTTGAAAGCTCTCTTATAGGCGACATTGCCATTCTGTATTTTATATCTGTTACAATTACATTTTTCATATTTTTTCCGTAAGTCTGCAGATTAATTCCACAGCATCTTTTCTTTTTACATTCTTTTTATCTTTCAGCTTTGTTTCGTCAACATCAACCCCGACCGCCATTGCAATATCGAGCAGTGCGTTTCCGCTTGCATTTCTCGGGCGAATTTTGTGTTTTTCTGAAAATGCGGTGGCAATCGCAACCGTATCCTTATAGGAAAAAGCCCTTCTTTCACGGAACAATTCGCAAGCTGTGCACATAATCATAAATTCATCGGCGGTTATAATTCTGTCGGGTGCAAATGTGTTGTTTTTATAACCGACGGTATGATTTGTTTCGAGAAGCTTTTTGATATATTTAATTTCTTCACAATTGTTTTTGATATCTTCAAAAGGAGATTTTTCAAGAAGCTCCGAAACGGTTATGACTTTATAGCCATAATCGGAAAGGAGCTTTAACTGTTCGCCGAGAGCGTCCGCAACAGGAGTACGCAGGTTCATATTACAGCCGTCCTTTTGAAAAATTATTTGACCGTTCAAGGCATCCGGATTTTCGTCCAATGCCTTTTTTAAAGGTTCAATCATTGCCGAAACTTCGGCGTCATAGCTATCTAACGGTTGCCAGCCTGCTCCGTCAAAGCTTGCAGCCATATAGTTGTAGCCTGTAATTCTGTAGGCATCGTAGGAGGTTGAACCGTCGGGAATGTTGTCGATATAGTGGGGAGGACGGGAAAGCTTCATCTTATAATTGAAATTTTCCGTCATATATTTATCTAACATTTCCAAATCATTAACAACCTCATCCAAGGTGTTGAAGTGTATTCTTTCTCCGTAAACCGCTCTCATAGGACCGAAAAGTCGGTGAGAATATGTGTGACTGGTTATTTCGTGGTTTTCCAAAAGAATTTTTTCAAGAAGCTCCGGACGATTTACGGCTCCGGCACAAAGGTCATCTTCATATTTCGGATAGTGGTCATAATGCACACCGCTCCAAGTAAAATTGCCGAGTATTCCGGGGGAATCGGGGTAGTTATCTTTTGTTGTTCCTATAACATCAAAAGTACCTTTTGCATTGTATTGACGAAGAGCATCGAGTAATGCGTCGGTAAGCCCCAATGAGGGAGTTGAGGTTGTCGGAAGAGTTGTCGGTCCGTCATCGAATGTCATTGCCACAAACTTTCCCTCACAGGGCGGATTGACAAACTCAATTCTGCGAACGGGTGATAAAAATCTTCCGTTTTGTATTTTTTTGTATTTTTTTATTTGTGAATTTATTTTTCTTGCGGTATTGTATAAAAACATATCCAATCTCCTTACATATTTAATGGGATTTTATCATATATATATGTCTTTGTCAAATAAAAATTACAATATATTCGTGTATGAAACAAACGGAAGCAGGGGGTTATGGTATATATCTCGCGGGATAAAAGCGAAAAAAAGATAAAAAAATAAAAAAATGCTTGACATTTGAGAAAAAAACATATATAATTAAAGCGATGTCTATTTGATGTGAAATGGACGAACTGATTATTAAACAATTGGGAGGTGCAGAAAAGTGAAGAGAACTTATCAACCAAAAAAACGCCAGAGAAGCAAGGAACACGGCTTTAGAAAAAGAATGAGAACTGCATCAGGCAGAAAAATTTTGTCGAGAAGAAGACGCATAGGAAGAAAGAAGCTTTCAGCGTAAAGCAAATAAGCAGCGAGCGAGGCGAGAAGTGTAGAGGCATATGCTCTCTGACTTTTTGCCTTTTTTGTCAGCAGGATATTTTTTTGACAAATTGAAGCGGGCGGAAATAATATGAAAAAAACAAGTTCCATAAAACTTAATAAGGATTTTAAACGCCTTTATTACAGGGGTAAAAGTGTTGTCGGAAAAAATGTCGTTGTATATGTGATGAAGAACAGATGCGGCGGCAACAGACTCGGACTGACTTGCAGTAAAAGTATAGGAAAAGCAGTCAAGAGAAACCGTGCAAAAAGATTGATGAGAGAGGGCTACCGACTTTTGGAAACCGATATTTGCGCGGGATATGATTTTGTTTTGGCGGCAAGAACGAGATGTATCAAATGCAAACAAAAGCATATATCGGAGGAATTGGAGTCTGCTTTTACACAGTTGGGTGTTTTGAAAAAATGAAAAAACTGTTGATTGGTATGGTGAGATTTTATCAAAAGTTCATATCACCGTATAAAGGCGGCTCATGCTGCCGTTTTACACCGACTTGTTCGGAATATGCCGTGCTCGCAATCGAAAAATACGGTGCTCTGAAAGGGAGCCTTCTGACAATTAAGAGAATTTTGAGATGCAATCCTTTCTGCAAAGGAGGATATGATCCTCTAGACTGATTTTGGAGTTGAAATAATGTTAAATTTGTTTGAAATAATTACCATACCGCTTGGTTACATAATCGATTTTATCTACAGAGTGGTTAAGAATTACGGTCTTTCAATTATTATATTTACGGTACTTATCAAGCTTTTGGTTTTGCCGTTGAATGTGAAGTCGCAAAAAGCGATGAAAAAACAGCAAAAAATTCAGCCTGTATTGGCGGAGTTGCAGAAAAAATATGCGAATGACCAACAGAAGCTTCAGCAGGAAATGATGAAGCTTTACAAGGATAATGATGTGAGTATGATGGGCGGTTGTTTGCCTATGCTCTTGCAGTTTCCTATTTTGATAGGTTTGTACAGAGTAATTCAAGCGCCTATAAGATATATTCTTCATGTTAATTTTTCCGATGCAGGTGTTGCAGATAAAATTACGAAAATTATCACTCTTATGAGTGAAAAATTTCCGCAGGAGCTTGGTTCTTATGCAACAATGAGTGCGGATAAGCTGTTTAAAAACGCTCAAATTCAGCTTGCAACATGGAGTGAAAAAGTTTTGGATGCTTCGGATGCATGGGTTATTAATTTCGATTTTTTGGGATTAAATCTTTCTAAAGCACCGTCGAGTGCATTCAGTCCTTTGATGAGCGGTGATTTCTCACAGTTAAGTGTAATTGCGTTGCTCATAATTCCGATTTTGGCGATATTTACGACATGGCTTTCAATGAAGCAGTCACAGAAAATGTCGGGACAGTCGGCAAGTGCACAGAACACACAGACAGCACAGATGAACAGCACAATGAATTTGATGATGCCTATAATGACAGGATTCTTTACCATCAGCCTTCCGTCGGGAATGGGTATTTATTGGATAATTTCCAATTTGATACAGATGGTTCAGCAGATTGTTTTAAATAAGTATTTAGATACAAAGGGAGATGATTTTGTTGTCAAAGTTCGAGACAAAAATACAAAAAAGCGCAAAAAGCGTTGAGGAAGCAAAAAAATTGGCTTTGGAAGAATTGGGTTTGGAAGAAAACGAAGCTGAAATTGTTACAATAGATGAGGGTGCAAAGGGCTTTTTGGGAATTCTTTCAAAGGATGCCGTTGTTGAGGTCAGTGTAAAAAATCCCGATACATATAAAGCAAAGGCATTTTTGAAACAGATTTTTGCCGATATGGATTTGGAGGTTTCGATTGATGCTTCATCGGATGGTGATGAATTGAAAGTTGAACTTTCCGGCGAAAATATGGGAATTGTGATAGGAAAAAGAGGAGACACTCTTGACAGTCTTCAATATTTGACATCTCTTGTTGTGAACCACGGAAGAGACGGATATTGTAAGGTTACTCTTGATACGGAAAATTACCGTGAAAAGCGTTATTCGGCTTTGATTGCACTTGCCGAAAGACTTTCACACAAGGTTATAAAATCCGGCAAAAAATATACATTAGAGCCTATGAATCCTTATGAAAGAAGAATTATTCATTCAACTCTTCAGTCAAATGAAGAGGTTACAACTTTCTCTGTGGGAGAAGACCCGTACAGAAAAGTAGTCATTGCTCCGAAAAATGTTCCGAGCAAATCAACATATCATAAGAGACCGTCGCTTGCAAGCTATCCTCGTCCGAAGAAGCAGCCGAGCTACGAGAACTTTGAAAGCTACATCAAGGATAATGAAATGTCCGAGGATGAATAATTTAATTCGGGAGAGATAAAAAAATGTCAGGTCATTCTAAATGGAGTACAATAAAAAGAAAAAAAGGTGCAAATGATGCTCAAAGAGCAAAGATTTTTACCAAGATTGCAAGAGAAATTATTGTTGCGGTTAAAGCCGGAGGTCCGGACCCGGACAACAACTCAAGCTTGAAAGATGCAATTGCAAAGGGCAGAGCGGCAAATATGCCTAACGATAATATTCAAAGAACAATAAAAAAAGCTGCAGGAGATACCGATGCCGATAACTACGAAAACATCACATATGAGGGTTACGGTCCGAACGGTGTTGCCGTTATTGTGGAAGCTCTTACAGACAACAGAAACAGAACCGCCGCAGACATTCGTCATGCATTTGACAAATTTGGCGGAAATATGGGTCAAACAGGCTGTGTAAGCTTTATGTTTGACCGCAAGGGTATTATTGTTATCGAAAAGGATGTTGTTGACGAAGATACAATAACAATGGATGCGTTGGAGTGCGGAGCAGAGGATATTGCGGTTGAAGAAGAGTGTTATGAAATCACAACCGATCCGGCAGATTTTCATTCGGTAAGAGATGCATTGGAAGCCAAATATGAGCTTTCTTCAGCCGAAATCACAATGGTTCCTCAAACAATGGTTGCATTGACAGATGAAGACCAAATCACAAAAATGCAAAAGATGATAGATACACTTGAGGACAGCGATGATGTTCAGGATATATACCACAATTGGGATATGCCCGACGAAGACTGAAAATGAAAAAGAGGGGGATGTAAAACAAGATTTTGCACCCCTATTTTTATAGGAGAAATTTGATATGAACAATAAGCAAAGGTTTGAGGAAATATATAAAAGCACCGTAAAAAGAGACGGTGCGGATAAAATGTGGGACTATTTGACCTCGTCCGCTTCGGATTTCTTTATCGCTCCGGCAAGTGCAAGATTTCACGGAGCTTATGAGGGAGGACTTTTGGAGCATAGCTTGAATGTGTATGACTGTCTTTACGATTATGTCAAAAGAGAAAGAGCAAAAAAACTCTATAATATGGATTTTGATGATGAAACGCTTGCGATAGTTTCACTTTTGCATGATGTTTGCAAAATCAACTGTTATAAGCCGGGATTCAGAAATGTAAAGGATGAAAGCGGAACCTGGCAGAGAGTTCCGACATTTGAATTTGACGATAAAATGCCATACGGTCACGGGGAAAAGTCCGTATATATCATAAACGGATATATGAGACTTTCAAGAGAGGAAGCCTTTGCGATAAGATATCATATGGGATTTTCCGGTGTTGAGGATGCCCGTTCGGTCGGACAGGCGTTTGAAATGTATCCGCTTGCGTTTGCGTTATCGGTTGCCGATATGGAGGCTACATATTATATAGAGGGCAAAAAATAATCTTAAATTTTAAGAAATTGTTACAAAATCCGGCAATTTTATTCCATTTTTATCAATTGAAATTGTTAAATGATTTAAAAAAATTTTAAAAAATAAACAACTCGAAAAGTTAGGTTTTATGCGATTTTTCGGGTTTTTTATTACAAATAAATTACAAGAAAATTAAAAAAATACGCCCAAAACCTTGACATAATTATTACATTGTGTTATAATAATTGTGTAATAATTAAGTAATATAGAGGAGAAGATAGAATGAGAAACTTCAAACATTCGCTTGCCGCTGTGTTGGCTGTATTGATGATTGGTTCTCTTGCAGTAACACAAGCTGCCGATATAACATCAGCAGAGGCAAACAAAATGGGCGACGATAACGAAAATTTATCAGTATCGGAAATCGTTACGGAAAACAATGAGGAACAGACTGAAACAGGTTCTTCAATTCAGCCTGTTGACTTCAAAAAATATGATTTGGACTTTGAAAAGGAAAGACTTGAGTCGTTAAGACCGTTTGAACCGGTTGCGGGTTATGTTATAACAACAACGGGCGGACTTAACATAAGATCGGCACCGGGATATGATTCCGAAATACTCGGAAGTATTACATACGGTCAGATGATTGATATCATTGAAGAAGAAGATGACTGGTATGTTATTCCTTACGGAGAGAATGACGGTGTCGGATATGTGTTGAAAGAATATGTAACGACATCTTATGAGGAAGCAAGAAACATATTGCTTGAAAGCGTTATGTATGAGTCGGGTGTTGTAACGGTGAACGGCAGTGCGTTAAACATCAGAAGCGGTGCCGGAACTGACGGAACGGTTATAATTGATCAGGTTGCCGACGGTGACCCCGTGGTTGTCCTTGAAAGAATTGAGGGCGATTGGTTAAAGGTTTATTACGGAACGAACTATGATGTCGGTTATGTTACATCACAATATGTAAATCTTGGCGGAATGGTAAGCCGTGAGGATGTTGCAAAGAAGAGAATTGAAAGAATCAATGCCGTTGCAAAACAAGGCATAATTACAAAAAATGCTGTTGAATGTAAGAGTATGCCGATGGACAGTGCGCCTGTTCTAAAGACTTATTCAAACGGTGAGGCTTGCTTGATTTTGAGTTCCGGCTCGGAATGGACAAAAGTTGCTTACGGTGATATGAGAGTGACAGGATATATAAAATCCGAGTCTGTTATGACCAAAGCGGCTTATGATAAAGCTCAAGCTGAAAAAACAAGAAAAGAACAGGCATCAAAGAATAAAACAACAACTGCCTCGACGAAGAAGTCATCTTCAAAGAGCAGTACCGGAACAACAAATGCTAACCCTGCATCCAGCTCAAAGGGTCAGGCAATTGTTGATGCCGCAAAGAAATATATTGGTGTTAGATATGTTTACGGCGGATCTTCTCCGTCAGGATTTGACTGCTCGGGACTTGTACAGTATGCTTGCCGTGAAGCGGGAGTTTCGGTAAACCGTACTTCAAGAGCACAATATTCAAACGGTGTTGCTGTTTCAAAGAGCAATCTTCAAGCCGGAGATTTGGTATTCTTCTCAAAGGGAAGCGGAATATCCCATGTTGGAATTTATGCCGGCGGTGGTCAGGTTATTCATGCTCCAAGCCCCGGTAAGAGAGTTTGCTATATTGCATTATCAAAAATAAGCAGTTATTCTACTTATGTTGGTGCAAGACGAGTTTATTAATATGGTTTTAAAGACACAGACTTGTTCTGTGTCTTTTTG
>CAZGZZ010000035.1:0-20761 GCA_964530315.1 uncultured Lachnospiraceae bacterium | reverse complement strand
ATAATTTACAATATACCTTCCCCTAATATTTTTTTTAACGGAAGCCGTGCAAAATGCACGGCTTTTGTTATTGTTTTCGTTGTTTTGTCATTTCGGAGCGGATAGATCCGTTCTCTTCAGCACATTTCAAGCTTCGATTGAAATCATTATATCATTAATAACCAAAAAAGACAAGTTTTTATTATTTATATTTATAAATTAGCGTGCATAATTATAAAATAAGGTTGACAAAGTAACAAAAAAGAGTTAGAATAGACATATATAAAAATTTCGGAGGGTTTTACCATGAAAAAATCAATTAAATTATTATCAGCAGTTCTTGCTTGTGCAATGAGCTTATCAATTGCCGCTTGCGGAACAAATAACGAAACAAAAGAAAACAACGAGGACAAAAAGGTTCTCACAATGGCCACAAATGCAACTTTTCCGCCGTATGAATATTACGACAACGAAGCGATTGTCGGCATTGATGCTGAAATTGCCGGAAAAATTGCCGACAAACTCGGTATGGAACTTAAAATTGTTGACACCGAATTCGGATCAATCATCACAGGCGTTCAGACAGGTAAATACGATATAGGTATGGCCGGAATGACCGTCACCGAAGACAGAAAGCAATATGTTGACTTCTCAACCTCATATGCAACCGGTATTCAGTCGGTTATCGTTCCGGAGGGTTCGGACATAAAGACAATCGATGACCTTGAGGGCAAGAAAATAGGCGTTCAGCAGGATACAACAGGTCACATCTATGCCGCAGACGACTACGGCGATGATATGGTTTCACCTTTCAACAAGGGTACTGATGCAGTTGCGGCATTGGTAAGCGGTAAAGTTGACTGCGTTATCATCGATAACGAGCCGGCAAAGGCTTATGTTGCTTCAAACGATGGTCTTGTAATTCTTGATACCGAATATGCACTTGAGGATTATGCAATTGCCGTTTCAAAAGACAATTCGGAGCTTTTGCAAAAGATTGACGGAGCTTTGGCTGAATTGATTGCCGACGGAAGTGTTTCGACAATAATTGATAAATATATCAGCGCTGAATAATTAAAATAAAAAAAACGGCGGTGGCAGCACTGCCGTTTTTTGTTGTACGGGAGATGATTTTTTGAACTTAAAAGAAGAGTTTTTTTTAAACTTTGTTAAAGACTCCAGATGGAAATATTTGGTAAACGGTCTGAAAAACACACTGATTATCACGCTTATGGCATTGCTTCTCGGCGTTGTAATAGGCGTTGTTGTCGCAATGCTCCGCTCAACCTATGACAAAAACTGCGATGACCTCAAAAGAAAAGGCGGAATCGGCTATATTATTTTATCGATAATCAATTTTATCTGCAAAGTATATCTTACGGTTATAAGAGGAACACCTGTTGTCGTTCAACTTTTGATTTCGTATTTCATCATCTTTGCTTCCTCAACCAACGGAATAATGGTTGCGGCAATTGCTTTTGGTATTAACTCCGGTGCATATGTCGCAGAGATTTTAAGAGGCGGAATTATGTCTATTGACAACGGTCAGTTTGAAGCAAGCCGCTCGCTCGGTTTTAACTACCTTCAGACAATGCTCTATATCGTTATTCCGCAGGTCTTCAAAACCGTTCTGCCCACTCTTTTGAATGAATTTATCGCTCTTTTGAAAGAAACCTCTGTTGCCGGATATGTCGGAATTATGGACTTGACAAAGGGCGGGGATATTATCCGTGGCAGAACCTTTTCGGCATATTTGCCGCTGTTTGCGGTCGCCGCCATCTATCTCGTCATAGTAATGTTTTTGACATTTATTGTCAGCAAGGTGGAAAGGAGCTTGAGAAAAAGTGAAAGATAATATTATTATCAAAACCGAAAATCTCTGCAAATATTACGGAGATAAAATTCATGCACTTGAAAATGTAAACGCCGAAATAAAAAAAGGTGAGGTTGTTGTTGTTATCGGTCCGTCAGGCTCAGGAAAATCAACCTTTCTGCGTTCTCTCAATCTTTTGGAACTTGCAACCGACGGCAAGGTGCTTTTTGACGGAACGGACATAACCGATCCGAATGTTGACATTAACCTCCACCGTCAGAAAATGGGAATGGTTTTTCAGCATTTCAATCTTTTTCCGCATATGACAATCCTCAAAAATATGACCCTTGCCCCGATGAAACTTCTGAATCTTTCAAAGGAGGAAGCGGAGGAAAAGGCAATGAAGCTTTTGAGCCGTGTCGGTCTTGCGGACAGAGCAAACGCTTATCCGTCACAGCTGTCCGGCGGTCAAAAGCAGAGAATTGCGATTGTTCGAGCTCTTTGTATGAACCCTGAAGTTATGCTCTTTGACGAGCCAACCTCCGCACTTGACCCCGAAATGGTCGGTGAGGTTTTGGATGTTATGAAAGAACTTGCCAATGAAGGAATGACAATGGTTGTCGTTACTCACGAAATGGGCTTTGCCCGTGAGGTTGCCGACAGAGTTATATTTATGTACGACGGTATGATTTGCGAGGAGGGCACCCCGGAGGAAATATTTAAAAATCCGCAAAATCCGAGAACAAGACAATTTTTACAAAGTGTTCTTTAAAAAGATAACAAAAAATGTACTGCTGAATTTTTATGCAGTACATTTTTTGTTTATTCTTTTATTTCGATTTGTTTAAGTGCTTTTTTATAAAACAGCAGTGACATAACGGTTGTTAAAGACCATCCAACAGGCCAAGCACACCAAATGCCCGTTGCACCCAATGCCGTTTTTGACAGGAACATTGCAAGAATAACTCTCATTGCCAAATCGGTAAAGGTTGCTGTCATAAAGTAATTCATCTTTCCTATTCCACGAAGTATTCCGTCTGCAACAAGCTTTCCCGAAATTGCAAAGTAGAACGGGGAGAGTATCCGAAGAAAATCCGTTCCCGTTTTCAGTGCAATCTCCGTCGGCTCTTCTATGAAGAAGGACAAAAGTTGGTTTCCGCAGAAGAAATACAGCAGAAACAGCGGAACACATAGCAAGAGAACCATTTTTTCTCCGGCAAAAAATCCTTGCTTTATTCTATCGATTTTTCTTGCACCGAGATTTTGTGCCGAATAGTTTGAAATACCGTTGCCAAGCGTTGTGAATGAGGTTATGACAAGGTTATTCAACTTCACAGCCGCCGAATATCCTGCAATAACTCCCGAACCGAATGCATTTATGATACCTTGAATTATTATGTTTCCGACCGATATAAAGCTTTGCTGAAGAATACTCGGAATTGCAATTTTGGCATATCTTTTAAATATTTGCCCCGAAAAGAGCGGAGCTTTTTTGTCTGTTTTTATTTTATTCAGTCTTTTGAAAACAAACACAACCGCAAGCACACAGCTAACTCCCTGGCACAAAAATGTTGCCCACGCAACGCCGTCAACACCCATACCGAGCGCCGTGACAAAAATTATATCCACGACGATATTGGAAATTGATGACACCGCAAGAAAAATAAACGGTGTTTTTGAATCGCCCAGTGCCGAGAAAATCCCCGTCATTATATTGTAAAAGAAAACAAATGGCAAGCCGAGTATGTAGATATCAAGATAGAGCTTTGAATCATTAAAAAGCTCGGCAGGCGTGTTTATCAGCTCAAGCATTTTTCCGCAGAATCCTATTCCTACAGTCATCAAAACCGCACACACAACCGCACTGCTTATTATCGCCGTCGAAACCGCTGTTTTCATTCTCGAATAATCCTTTGCTCCGAAGAACTGCGAAACTATTACCGAGCATCCGATGTTACAGCCAAACGCAAACGCAATGAATATAAGCGTAATTTCATAGCTGTTTCCGACTGCGGCAAGTGCATTTTCGCCGATGAATTTTCCTGCCACAAGGCTGTCTGCAATGTTATACAGCTGTTGAAAAACTATGCTGCCGAACAGCGGCAGACAAAATTTCCACAAAACCGTTTCCGGCTTTCCTACCGTTAAATCCTTATTCATATCATTACTCCCTTTTTTGATGATTTTTTATATTTTTAACGATATTTCGCCTCCGTTCCAAAATTTTCCAATTTATAATAATACCACCGGAAGCCGCATATGTCAACACAAAAAAACAAAGTTTTTAAAAATTAGCAATAAAAAACCCCGTATAAACCGTTATGGGGTCGAATTTCTTACCTGCATAGCAGGTGGGTCGAAGCCCGAATACATTATATGTCCACTGGCATTCCGTAAGGAAAGGAGGCGTATATGCCGCATTCGGAGTCTAATGTCCCTTTTAAGAAGTGTTGGTAAAAAATAGACCTTACACGAGAGTCACAGGGTTAGTTTTCTGTTGTAGATTTATTCTAACACATTTTTTACGGATTATCAATAGTTTTTATAAATTTTTATAAACAAATTATCGTATTTTTTTCTCTGCTGTTTATTATTCCGAAATTTTTTCTATCAAAACAACCGCCGTTGAGGAAATTCCCTCTCCTCTTCCCTCAAATCCGAGTTTTTCGGTTGTTGTTGCCTTAACATTGATATTTTCCTTTGCAGTTTTCAAGACCTCGGCGGTGTTTTCTCTCATTTTTTCGATATAAGGCAACAGCTTCGGCTTTTGGCAGACAATTGTTATATCGGCATTGACGATTTTATATCCCTCTTTTTCCAAAAGTGCATAAACCTCACGGGTCAAAATCATACTTGAAATTCCCTTGTATTTCATATCGGTATCAGGAAAATGCTTTCCGATATCCCCAAGTGCCGCCGCACCCAAAAGTGCATCGCAGAGGGCGTGAAGTGCGACATCTGCATCGGAATGACCCAAAAGTCCCTTTTCATATTCTATTTTTTCGCCGAGAAGAATTAAATCTCTTCCCTCAACCAGCTTATGAACATCATAACCGTGACCTACTCTCATTTTTATCACCTTTTCTTCAAAATATTTTCAGCCGTTTCCATATCATCGGGGGTTGTCAGCTTAATGTTGTCATAGCGTCCTTCACTTATTTTAACACGCCCGATATATTTTTCATACAAAGCACAGTCATCTGTTGCCGAAAAACCGTCACGAAGAGCAAGTTCGTGTGCTTTTATTATATCCTTTGTGAAAAAAACCTGCGGAGTTTGCACTCTGAAAACCTTTTCCCTGTCAAGCGTTTTTATTATAAAACCCTCGCTGTCGGTCATTTTCAAGGTATCCTTTGAAAAAACGCCCGAAGCCGCCGCCTGATATTTCTTTGCATCCTCGATTGCCGATGTAACCGTTTCGGGAAGAATAAGTGCCCTCGCTCCATCGTGAATAACCGCAATATCACAGTCGGCAATCATTTTCAATCCGCAAAAAACCGATTCCTGCCTTGTTTTGCCGCCCTTGATTATTGTTATATCCTTATTTGTGTTTTTTATATGCTCCATACATTCCAAAATATCGCTTTCTCTTGTGACAATCACAATTTTTGAGATTTCTTCAACCTTTGAAATTGCCGATATGGTATAGTCGATAACACTGCTTTCTCCCAGAGGTAAAAACACCTTATTTATAACTCCGCCCATTCTTGTTCCGCTTCCTGCGGCAACAATGACACAGCCTATTTTTTCATTCATTTATCCGTCCTCCGATTAGTAAAAAAGGATTGATGAAATCACCAATCCTTAAATCTTACGCTTCAAACAGCTCATCAACGGTATCGGTCATAATACTTTCGATATCGCTCTTATCAGCAACTGCCGACAGCACCAGCTCACTTATCATAATCTGTTTTGCGTTGTTGAGCATTTTGCGTTCGCTTGTTGAGAGTCCCTTTGACTTATCTCTGTACATTAGCTCCTTGACAACCGTCAAAACCTGATGAATATCTCCGGTTTTAATCTTTTGCATATTATCACGGTGGCGTTTGTTCCAATTATCGTTTTCCTCTATGGGAGCTTTTCTGAATTCCTCCAAAACTTTTTCTCCCTCTTCTCTTCCGATAACAAACCTGACGCCGATTTCGTCGCAATTATCCATTGGAATCATAACCGTCATCTCACCGGTGAGAGTCATTTTCATTATGTAATATGATTGTTTTTTTCCGAGTACGACCTTTTCTTCAATCGAATCTATAATTCCTGCGCCGTACATTGGATATACTATTTTGTCTCCGATGTTATACACTTTCAGACACCTTCTCAATCTGCCTTTTCGGCATTCTCTATGCTTTAATTATACCATAAATTTTGAAAAAAGTCAAATCAAGAATTTTTATTTTTTATTCCTCGATATATTCTTCCTCTATACTTTCCACACTGCGAAGCTTTCTTTGAATAGCTCTCGTTCTCACGCCGACAAGCGAATCAAGCTCCTTATTTGCCTGGTTAATTCTTTGCTGAACGGCTTCGATTACATTTTCAAATTTATCGAATTCGGTTTTGACAGCACCCAAAATTTTCCAAACCTCCTGGGAGCGTTTTTCAATCGCAAGGGTTCTAAAGCCCATTTGAAGACTGTTCAAAAGTGCCGCCATCGTGCTCGGACCCGCAACATTTATGTGATATTCTCTTTGCAGATATTCAACAAGACCGTTTGTGTTTATCACCTCGGCATAAAGTCCCTCAAAGGGAAGAAACATAATCGCAAAATCGGTTGTGTAGGGAACTTCGATGTATTTTGTGTGAATATCCTTTGCAAAAGCCTTAATTCTCGTCACCAAAACAGCGGAAGCTTGCTTTATTGCCTCTGCATCGGCACTTTCATATGCATCTTTGAGGTTTAAATATGCGTCTTGCGGGAATTTTGAGTCAATCGGAAGATAAATATACCCTCCGTCGCCCGAAGGCATTTTAACGGCAAATTCAACCACATTTTTGCTGTTCGGAACTGTTGCGACATTTTCGTCGTATTGTTCTGCCGATAAAATTTCTTTCAAAATTGCTCCCAACTGAATTTCTCCCAAAATTCCTCGTGTTTTCACATTGGACAAAACCTTTTTCAAATCGCCCACGCCCGATGCGAGTGTCTGCATTTCTCCCAGACCCTTATATACCTGCTCCAGCCTTTCGCTCACAAGCTTAAATGATTGGTTCATCTTTTCTTCAAGCGTTTTTTGGAGCTTTTCGTCAACGGTTTTTCTCATTTCGTCAAGCTTTTTGGAGTTTTCATCCGATATTGAAGTAAGCTTTTTCTCAACGGTTTCTCTTATAGCCTCCAACTTTTGCTCGTTGACCGTTTCATAAGTTTTGAATCGGGTTTCAAGCCTGTTGAAGCTCTCGGATATCATCTGCTGCTGTAGGTCTCCGGCATTTTTTTGGTTGGTGGATATCAGCTCTCCCATAAGCTTTACCGAACCTTGGATGTTTTGTGATATGTCGTTTGTCGATTTCGTTAAATCGACCTTTTTTCCCGTTGCTAAAATTATGATTTCTAAAATTATGACAATTGCCAAAAGTATTATTGCAATTTCCATTTTAGGTTCTCCTTTGTTTGTTGAATTTTTTATTGTTTTTTCGGACGATCGCATTGGTCGCCCGTTTTTTTGTATTGCGAATTACATAAATTATATCACACGCAGAAATCAAAGTAAAGCATTTCGGAAAAAACAAGCCCCGAGGGGCTTGTTTTCATATCAATTATTTTGAATTAATTCAAATCTTTGAACAATTGTTGCAATTTCGGCTCTGGTTGCGTCATCTTTCGGGTTAATGGTTGATTTTGTTCTTCCGTTAACAATTCCCTTAACGATTGCAAACCTAATTGCCTGATATGCATACTCTTCGATATCGTCCGCATCTTCAAACGCATCCATATCAATATCATCTTCATCGATTACAACATCATAACCCATATACTGTGCAAATCTATAGATAATTGTCACAATTTGTTCACGGGTGATATTATCGTTTGCACCGAATGTCTTACTCGTTATACCGTTCACAATTCTGTTTTGTCTTGCCCAGGTAACAGCCTTTGCATAATATTCGTCACCCGAAATATCATCAAATCCGCTCTCACCCTCAACCTCCGGCTCGCCTGCCAAGCGGTAGAGAATTGTTACAAGCATACCTCTTGTGAGCTTTGCTTCCGGTTCAAACTTCTCATCGGACATACCGTTCATAAGACCCTTTTCGGTCATAAAATCAATAGCTTTTTCTGCCCAGTGACCTGTTCCGTGAACATCTTTGAACAATAAAGGTTTAACCTCGATTTTACCGGTATCTTCTTTCTTTGGATTTGTCGGAGTCAAAGGTTTTTCCTCTGTTTTATTATCTTTTTTCGGTCCTTCAACAGGTGTATCGTCATCATCATAGATAATTGGCGTAAGCGCCATAATAACCGCTTCACCGTTAAGCTTTTTATAATTTACGCTGTCTTCGGGCACAAATTCCCACCTGTATGACCTTCCTGCTTCGACAACCATATCTGAATCAATTGCGTTTCCGTTTTCATCAACCCATTTTGCCGTACCGTTCGGCCATTCTGTATTAGGCTTGATTTCCGTATCCGCAAGAGTTTCTCCCTTTTGGTTTAGTTTTTTGTAAATAGGTTCGCCTTCCAATGTTTTTGGATTGATTATAACCTTAACCGTTACAAAAGCTTCTCCAAATTCGTCTCCACCCGTGGAGAAGTTTGCAGTCAAATTATATTCGCCCGCATCTTTCGGAATGTTTTGAGAATACCAACTCCACGAACCCAAAACGGAATTTCCGTCGGCATCGGTTACGGTTGCATCACTTCTAACTGCATCTATAGAAATTGCTTCACCATCATATGTCTTTTCAAATTTATCCTTTGTTAAAGCTATCTTGGGAATTTCTTTTCCGATGAATTGCACCTTGATAATTATAACCTCAGTGCTCATTCCCTCATTGATATACACTTCAAATACTTTGAAATTTCCTATTTCTGCCGTTTCGGTTGCCTTGATTGTCAAAACATCATTATTAACTACAGCAGTAAGATTGTCATCGGCATCGACACTTACTCGATACGTCGGTGCATTTGTCAAGTCCTTTCTGAACTGCTTCAAATCAAAGGCTGTACCGTTTTCGGTGTCATTAACATTTACCTTAACCTCATATACGGCTCTTTTTATATAAACATTCTCCGCCTCGGTATTGGTATATAAATATGAATATTTGTCATCTTGTGTTTTTTGGCAGGTAGCATATCCATAGGCACAAAAACTGTTTAATGACGAATAAGCAATCAACTTTTTAAAGAAGCTTGTTTCAAATTTTATCGCACAATTCCTAATCTCGGTATCATCTCTGTCATTAAGCATCATAACAGCTCCGCCGTTTCTTGTGCTTTTTACGGCTCCGCCGTTAAAATTACTTGTACCTTTGGATATAATGTCATAAGCATCATATGCTTCTCCGTGCGACAAATTCACATTTCCGCCCGAAATCAGCAATTCATATACTGCACTCAAAGCGGAAGAATAGCTTTTTTTCGCTTCTTTCGCATCCGAAGAATAAGCGTTTACATTTCCGCCCTTAATTCTCAAAAATCCCGAATAAATACCGTAGCTTTCGGTTATGTCACCATTTCCTATCGACGAATCTTCAGGTCTTATTACCTCGGCTTTACCGCTTACCGCCGTAATCGTTCCGTTGTTATAAGAATCATCTGTTGCAAACTCATCCCCATTTATACCGATACTCATAGCCTGATAATCAATATCGGGATTTCTGTTGCCCTTAACCGTTACATTCCCACCCTCGGCATAAATCGAACCGCCGTTTATTTTTAAACTTCTCATTGCCGCAATTCCGATACTCACGGAATATCCGCTATTATCTGTTTCTTCTAATATTGCAGTTGTATTACCGCCGTATGCATTTACTGTACCGCCGTTCATAATCATTCCGTAAGCTTGAATGCCACAGCTTATTGTGCTTGATTCTTTGGTTGTTACATCTTCACCGTAAGTTGTCAAAATTCCGTTATTCATTACCAAATTCTCAACCGCTACACCGATTGATTGAACAGATGTTTTATTTTCAGGCATTTCCTTTGAATTTACCGTTATGTTACCGCCGTTTATTGTCAAATCATTTGCATACAAGCCGTATCCTTCGGTCTGCTTGCTTTTTATGTTAAGCTTTCCTGCGGCAGCTCCGAGTGACTGGGCATAAATCGAAATATTTTTTTCATCTCCGGTTATACCGTCATTCACCGTGAGGTTACAGCCGTCTTTTAAAATGATATTAATATTTCCGCCTACATTCAATCCGCCGTTTATTGTCACATTTCCGTCAACGACATACCAGCCATCTTCCAAATTATTTTTTTCACTTGTCAAAAGACTGTATGAATTGCAATATGCTTCGTTTCCTTTGTCATCAATATAGAATACCGCTTTTGTGTTTGCATTTCCTGTTTTTCCGCAGCCACATTTTCCGTTTGCGTCAAACTCACAGCTGTGAGCTTTAACCATAACATCTTCAAAATATTCTACATCCTGTTTCTCGCTTTCCTCAATTGTCAAAGGAACAGCGACGGTGTTATATTCATTTCCGTTCTTTTTATAGTAAGCATAGTTTTCTTCAAGCAACTCAGAAAGTTCTGCTCCCTCATAGTAAATATAGTCGAATGTACCGCCCGAAAGCTTGGTTGTATGCAATCCGTCGGGATTATTTCTAAGTAATGCAATCTTACCGCCCGAAATATAAACCTCGCCTTTTTCGTTCCATATACCACTGTTGTTATCCTCTTCATTTATTTTTCCTACTTCACCGCCCGTTACACGAAGCGATGTATGTTCACTCACACTGATATTTGACCATACTTTGCCGCCCGTTATAAGAATTGTGTCACCGGTATCTGCCGCATCGGGAACTTCACTCTTACCGTCGGAATATTGATTACTATCGGTTAATTTATAGGTTATGATAAATCTTCCTTGTAAAAGACCATCCGAAACACTTAATCTTCCGTTCATAACACTCATATAATTTCCAAATTTGAGTGTTCCACCCTTAACCTCAACTTCACCGCTTATCAAATTGCTTTCATTCAAATTGCTTTCATTCAAATTGCTTGCATTTATCATACCGCTTTCAAGAATAAGCTTACCTGTTCTCATTACCATAAGATTGCTCACTACAAGAACACCTTTTTTATCTTTACTGCTGTCCTTAATTGTTATGTTATTATTTTCTCCGAATCTGAAAGGTTGATATTCATAACCTTCATTTCTCTCACAACCCCATTCCAATGTATGACCGTTTAGATCAATTGTGAGGTTTAGATTACTTCCGATCATATCATGCATCGAATTATTCGTTTCATTTCTGTAGTCCTTTAACAATGTAATCGATGATAAGACATCGTACGGACTATTTCTGTCTTCAAATAAGCTTTTGGCATATTTTGTATATGTATCTCCTCTTCCGTTAGTAAAAACACATTTTAGAACCGCATCTTCGGGAACAGACAAATCAGCTTGGACTGCTCTTCCGCACTCACAAGCGGCATCATCCTCACCTGCAACGCAGGTATGCTCTTTTACATATACATCCTCTAACTCATCATTTCTTGCATTTACAACCATTTCATTTTGGGTTGTTTTATCCAATGAATGGAATGCATATCCCGGCTCAAGGAGCATTATAGCAGGACGCAACTCCAATGATTTTATTGACTTAAAGCTTCCTCCCTTTATCTTTAACGAAGTATTATCGTTGTAGCACAACACATCAATTTCGCCGCCCGAAATTGTTCCCGATGTCAGCGATACTTCATTTTCTCCTTTCAATATCAAAGCGAACGGATTAACATTATTAAAGCTTTCCTCATCGCCCTTTATTTTTCCTCCTGTAATATTTATCTTTGAATTTTTAACTAATACTCGGGCATCAACAGTTCCTCCCGAAACATTAAAGCTTCCCAAATATTCAATGCCTATACATCCGCCTGCGTTATAATCAGATTTCAGCGTACCGCCCGACACTGTAACATCCGTACCGTAAAAAACACCCCGGATGACATTAAACTCACCGCCCGAAATTGTTATTCTCGGCATAACCACATTTTGGAACCCCGAATCAAATATTTCGTTGTGATAGGAATATGCACTGTCTATTATAAATTTTCCCTGCTGTTTTTTACTGGTGTCCTCCAAAGTGAAGTCTTCATAAAAGATCAAAGCACCCTCTGTTTCATCATCACCACTGATTTCAAGAGTGCATCCGTTCAAATCAAGAGTCAGCTTTTTACTGTTGATTTGAACATTATAGCATCCATACTCTTCCCGCAAATAGTAGTACACATTGATATAAAAATCTTCTAACAGCTTAATTTTTATAGTTTTTTCACTCATAAGATATTTCAGCAAATATTTCTCATCGCCTACATATATCTTTTTTCCGTCAACGGTTGTTACCTCCGCACCGCCCGAGGTTAAGCTGTACGGGAAATCTCCTTCTGCAACCTTTACATTTGAAAGATGTTTTCTTCCGTCTATTTCAACTTCATCGCCGTTCTCATCGACAAATCCATAGCCTGCGGCAACGATTTCTTCAAAGTCTTTGTCGGGTGTTATATATAATTCTTTAAAATAACCGCCCGAAAGCTCAACACTTTTCACAAATTTATTTATAAAAAGCTCTTTTATCTTTGCATCGTTTGAAATCTTCAGTATGCCCCTTGTATAAATTCTCGTAACTTCATCTGCCGAACCGTGTCTTATATCAACATTGCCGCCGCTGATGTCAATATTTCCACCGGCATACATACCGTAGCTTCCGTAACCCATACCATCATATTTACTGTTTACATTGCCGGCTGTTAATTTAATATTTCCGCCGTTGATGTCTATGTTTTCCGATACATAAATCGAATTGGAATAACCGCCTTTGAAATCAGCAGATATATCCTTTGTTTCAACCGTCAGCTTTCCGCCGTTTATTTTCAAATTGTTTGCAGAAATACCAATTAAATTAATTTCTGTTTGACTTGTACCCCAACTATATTGAAATATTGCATTTTCAGTTGAAGCGGTTATGTTTATATCTCCGCCGTTGATTATAACATCATTTTCGCTATCTATGCCTAAAGCATCTATAAAAAACAATGAATTATAATTTTTATTGTCCTTTATTATGAGCTTACCTGCTTCATCGCCGAATGTGCGTGCGTAAATCGTGAGCTTTGAATTTTCATCCGCCACAATTCCTTTCTCAATGGTCAATGTAATATCATTTCCGAGAATAATATTCAAATTTGTATTTAAAAGCTCCAATTTTCCGGGAATTGTCATATCGGAGATAACATATACCCATTCATCTCCCTCTCCAGAAAATGTGTAATTATCACCGGCAAAACTTCCCATTATGCCGTAATCCGTGCAATATTCGGTCTCTCCCGCAGCATCTATGTATGAGACCGAATCTTCAACCGCATACACAACTCCCGTAAGAGACAATATCATTGCAATTGATAAGAGTAATGATATCAGCTTGTTTTTAGTCATATTCAACTTCCTCCTATTTTATAATATATTGTTTTTTCATTATATATCAATTTTTTATTTTTTTCAATACAGTTGTGACGAATAGACATTTAACAGTGACGAATAGCAAAAAATCCCCCTTTTTAAGGAGGATTTAAACCAAATTACAAATTTATTCGTTTTTGTTGGGTAATTGTCCGAAATACAGCATCATCGCCTTTTCGGCATCACTGCTGTTCTTTGTGAATTTTATCGTGGATATATCAAATAAAATACATCCGCAATGACCTTTAAATGTCGGAAAGCAGATAACTTTCAAATATGTATCTATTTCGGGGCTGTAATCTATAATTTCAAGAGTTTCTCCGTAAAGAGTGGCTCTTTCATAGCTTCTCAACCACTTTGAGTCCATATTAGGAAAAACACTTCCGAACGAGTTTCCGATAAGTTTTTTAAGCTCCACCTTTTCAAGCTCTGCCAAGGCAGGATTTCCGTAGCGGAATATCCAATCCACGGCACGGATTTTTTCGTTAAAGATAAGCTCTATATCGGTAAACGCAAAGGGTATATTTTCAAAGCTTTTGTAATACTGCCGGTATTCTTCATCACTCTCCGGTATTCCCTCATTCCTGAAACTGTCTATTACACGCTTTTGTGCTTCGTGGAAATTTTTTATTATTTCTTTCTTTTTTCTCACGGTGTAAGCAAGCGATTCTCCGTTGTTTAAATAAATTTTATCCGTGATTTCGTGTATAGCCTTTACCGATACAATTCCTCCACGGTGAATTTTTATAAAACTGTCACCCAATTCATTCGATATCTGCGAACAGGTCATTCTTGCGTTGTATGTTTTTCCGCCTACTGTGTGTATGGCGGCGTTGTTTCCTCTCATTAACACATATAGAATTTTGTCCGTGTTTAATACGGTTTTCTTTTTTTTTGAAAAAAATGTTATGTATTTTCCTTCTTGCATTTTATCATCTCTTTTTTTATTTTTTTTAGGATTCGCCGTTGGGCGATGGTGAGGTGTTTCAATATCATTTATCTTTTACACAATATCGCGGAATGGATAAATCCATTCCCTACGGTTTGTCATTGTTTTAAACCAACCCGCAGATTGTCTTTCTCCCACTATATTATAACACAAATATCAAAAAAAACAAACAAATTTCACATAAAAAAAATAAAACTGCACACAATAACACCGTAAAACAAATATGGAGGATGATAAAATGAAAACAGCAAGATACATTTTAGTCTGTTCCCTGCTTTTAGCGATGCTTGCGGGATGCGGAAACAGCAACAAAACAACCGACAAAACCGACACTAACAACCCTGTTGAAGATGTGACCGACGGAGTTATCAACGGAGCGGAAGATGCCGCAGACGGTGTTGTTGACGGTGCAAAGGACATCGGGAACGGAATTAAGGACAGTGTTGACCAAAAGTCATAAAAAGAGCGACCCTCCGGGTCGCTTTTTTTATCCTCGCATAAGCTTTTGTATTCTTATATCATTACCCTTAAAGCCGAAAATTTTAAAGCTTTCATAAATTCTCGAAGTCAATCTTACGGTATAACTTTCGGAAAACTGCGAAATCTCCAAATTTGTGTTGATAATAACCTTTTTATTGTTAATGAGCCTGTCATTTATCAAATCAAACAAGAACGCAACGCTGTTTTTCGTCACAAATTCGCTTCCCAAATCATCTATAACAAGCAAATCGCATTTATAAAGTCTTTCAACCTTATCCTTTAGAGAATAATCCTTAAATTTATAGTCATCGTAAAGAGAAAACATCGCCGTTGATCTTTCATATACAACGGTTTTTCCCATATCCAAAAGTCTTTTTGCTATTATTGATGACAAAAATGTTTTTCCCAAACCTGTCTGTCCGTAAAAGAAGAGATTATAGCCGATATTATCAAAATTTTTACAAAAATCCAAAGCGGCTTTTTTTGCTTCCTCAACAGTTTCCTTATCCTCGTAAAATTCAAGCGAAAAGTTATCAAAATCGGCATCCTTTAACATTTTTCCGAGCTGTGAGTTCTCATATTCCGCCCTTTGAAGCTCCTTCAAAAAGCACTCGCAAAGCTCATTATCCCTTGTATATCCCGTATCCGAGCATTTTTCACAACTGTATGACGGCTTGTTATAATTCGGATTGATACCGTTTTTCTTTATGATATCTTCCCTTTTTTTTACAAGCTCCCTCATCTTTTTTTCAAAATCCTTTTGGTTGACTTTCCCCGTCATAATGCTTTTCATCGAATCAAATCCCAAAAGATTTATTTCTTTGTCACACTTTTCCAATTCGGGGCATTTTTCATATGCTTTTTTTGTTTCTCTTTCCTTTTTCAAGAGTGCTTCCGCTCTTTTGAATTCATACTCACGAAAAAGCTTTTCTTTAATACTTTTCATAATCTTTTCCTATTCCGCACCGTAAAATTTTAAAATTTCATCTTTTTTTGAAATTATTTCATTAAATCGTTTTATATATTCGTAAGGGTCTTTGAAATTAAAAATTCTTTCAATCCTGTCACCCAAAACAAGCTTTGTCACAGCTCCGCCGCCGAGTGCCACTATGGTTTGAGCTTCCTCCATAATGTTAATATTGTAAAACGACATTCTTTCTCTTTCGGCATATCCCACATTTTCAAGATTTCCCGAAATATTTTTCTGACGATACATATAATAAGGCTCTTTTTTTATCTTTTCCATACACTCTGCGGTGTATGCAAGCATTTTGTTCATCTTTTCTGCATTTGTCATTTCTATATTTGAAAAACGCAGTGCCGCCGCTTTTTTTAAACACATCGAATGAACGGTTATATTTTCGGGATTGATTTTTATGACCTCATCAAGGCTGAATTTGAAATCTTCAAATTCTTCATCGGGAAGTCCCGCAATCAAATCCATATTTATGCAGTCAAAACCACATTCTCTTGCAAGCGAAAATGCATCTCTTATCATTTCGGGAGAATGATTTCTTCCGATTTTTTTCAGTGTTTTTTTATTCATCGTCTGCGGATTTATACTTATTCTGTTCACTCCGCTTTTTTTTGCAAGAGAAAGCTTTCCAAAAGTTATGGTGTCGGGTCTTCCTGCTTCAAGTGTATATTCCTTTAATTTGTCGGTTATTATATATTTTGAAAGTGCATTGAAAATCTTTCCCAAATTTTCTTCCGACAATGTTGTGGGCGTTCCTCCGCCTATATAAATATTTTCAACATAAAAAGAACATTTTTCAAGTACCTGTGACATTTTTTTTATTTCTTCAACCAAAAGGTCACAGAATGTGTCCATATATTTCCCGCTTTTTCTTATGTCTGTCGAAACAAAGGAACAATAAATGCACCTTGTGGGACAAAAGGGAATTCCGATATACATACTGACGGAATTTTTCCCGACCTCTTTTAATATTCTCTTCTCATTTTCGGCAACGGTCATTGCAAGAGAAATTTTTTCATCGGACACATCATAAACATCCTTTAAAATTTTTCTTGTTTCCTCTTTTGAATATCCCATATCTCGGTATTGACGAACCACCTTTGCCGGTCTTATTCCCGACATAACTCCCCACGGAAGCTTTATATTTCTTATCTTCTGTGCCGCCGCAACAAAGGTTTTCGTCACCGAACAGGTAAAAAGTTTTTTTCTTGTTTTTTCATTTTCCTCAAAACAAAAAGGAAAAATTTTATTTTGTGTATATGTTTTTCCGCCGAAAATTATTTCAACATATGTTTCAATTTTACCGTCCTTATATGAAAGGTCGGTCAAAACAATTCCTTTTTCATTATTAGCAAAAAAGATTTTGATAAAGATTTCCATATCGTATTCGCAGGAAAATCCTCGCTGTATCAAATCCATTATTCCCTCACATAGGTATTATACCTTTTTTCATAATATATTTTTGTATCATTTCCGTGACCCGGATGAACTATGATATCATCATCAAGAGTGTAAATTTTTGTTTTTATCGACTTTTCCAGAGCTTTTATATCACCCTTCGGAAAATCGCATCTTCCGACACTTCTTAAAAACAATGTGTCCCCCGAAAACAAATGCTCCTCTGCCAAAAAACACACTCCACCGTCGGTGTGACCGGGCGTTGTGATTGTTTTTATTTCAAGATTTCCTATTTTTGTGATACACCCGTCGGTCAAAATTTCCTCGCACTGGTCTTCCTTTAAAACCTTATCGTTAAAAACAGAAAGATTAACGGACGGATTTTGAATATTTTGATTACATTCAAAGCTTGCATAAACTCTTGCGGAGAATTTTTTTCTCACCTCATCAAGTGAGCGGATGTGGTCATAGTGGCAGTGGGTTAAAAATATTCCTTTAACATTTACTCCCGACTCCCTCACTCTTTCTTCTATTCTTTCAAATTCACTTCCGGGGTCGATTAAAACCCCGTCCCCGTTTTCATCATATACAAGATAGCAGTTTTGGGAATCGTAATAATTCACAATTCTTTCGATTTTCACAAAAATCACCCTTTATCAGTCATAAAGTCTAACAGGTAAAACCATATAGATATAGTCGCTTTCCTGATCCGGTTTTATAAAGCAAGCACCTTTCGGATTGGACATTTCAAGCCTTACATATTCATCATCACAGCAACGAAGAGCCTCCAATAAATAACGGTGGTTAAATCCGATTTCTATATCCTCACCAATCTTTGAAGCTTCAATCATATCGCTTGTCTGCCCTTTTCCCGTTGAGCAGGACATATCTATTCTTTCATTGCTTATCTTAAGTCTTACAGGCACTTTTTCATTTTTTGCCATTATATCATCATTTATAATAAGTGCTGTTCTTTCGATACTTTCACTCAAATTTCTTGTGTTTGCATTAACCACAATGGAATTGGGCGTATTGAATATCGGCTTATAGTTGATGTATTCACCCTCAAGAAGTCTTGAAAATACCGTAAAAGATTCAAAATCGAATTTTACATATCTTTTTGCAACGGTTATCTCTATTTTTTCCTCGCTGTCCTCCAAAACCTTTAAAAGCTCTTTTAAAGTAAAACCTGGAATAACAAATTTTGTATCCTTTAAATCTGAATCAACAATTGAATCTATCTTTGCAATTCTGTATCCGTCGGAGGAAACAACCGTCAAAACACCCGTGTTTATTTCAAATAAAGAGCCTGTCAATATAGGACGCTTTGCTTCGCTTGCGGAGGTTGCAAATAGTGTTTTTCTTATCATTCGTTTCAGCTTTTCTTCCGAAATTGAAAATTTATAAATTTCTTCAACTTCCGGAACAGCCGGATAATCCTTTGAGTCAAGTCCCTGAATGTTAAATTCGCTGTTTGAACAACGCAAAAGCATTACATTGTTTTCATCATTGACTGAAATCAAAACATCTCCGTCGGGAAATCTTCTTATAATTTCTCCGAACATTTTTGAGCTTATGGCAATTGAACCCGGTTCAGTGACATTTCCTTTCATTTTATATTCAACGCATATATCCAAATTATTTGCGGTTATTATAACAGAACCGTCAACATATGCATCCAATCTTATACACTCTAAAATCGGCATAACCGATTTTGCCGCTACGGCTTTTTGTACAGTGTTTATCATATCGAGAAGAACCGATTTTTCAAATATGATTTTCATTATATAATAGCTCCTTTATTTTTTTTATCACGAATATTATTTGTAAGATCAAACCTGTTTGGTTGCTCATTTAAATAAATGTAATAATTATGTATTTATCCACAAGAGGGATAATTTTTCACTTTGAGAATTATATCATACCTTCGTACGTAATAATATAATTATAACAGTAGTAATAGTATTAGTAGCGTGGATTTGATGAATAACCGTGTTTTGTAAAGCTATGATGCCGAAAATTTGTTCTCGTTCAAATGTTTATAAGCTGTTTATAAATAAAAGTTATCAACACTCCCAAAATGCCGGAAAAAATTATTAACGGTTTATCAACATATTTATCAACATCATTCGGGGATTAAATCCTTTGTTATAAAATCAATCTCCGCTTTTAAATTTGCATCGGTTTGAATATTTTTCATAATACGGTCAACCCCGTGCATAACGGATGTTCTGTCACGGTTTCCGAATACCTTTGCGATTGTGACAAAGTTCATATCGGTCAAAGTTTTGCAAAGATACATCGCAACATGGCGTGGCATAACAAGTTCCTTTACTCTTGACGGTCCCTTTATTTCCTCAACCGAGATTTTGTAAAAGTCGCTTACTCCCTCAATTATTGCTTGTGGAGTTAATTTTACTTCATCGGGAATTATCGATGCGAGAGCAAATTCCGCAAGGTCAATATCTATATCCTTGTGAGAAATTCCCGCATAGGCAATTATTTTTGACAATGCACCCTCAAGCTCACGGACATTGGAATTAATTCTTTGTGCTATGTATTCGTAAATTTCGCTGTCTATATCGATATTAAGACTTTCGGCTTTTTTACGAAGAATTGCCACTCTTGTTTCATAATCGGGAAGCACGATGTCGATAGCGAGTCCCCATTCAAATCTTGTACGCAGTCTTTCTTCAAGTGTTATAAGGTCTTTCGGCTTTCGGTCACTTGTTAAAACAATTTGCTTGTTTTTCATATGAAGAGCGTTAAATGTATGGAAAAATTCTTCCTGCGTTCCGTCCTTTCCCTCAATGAACTGAACATCATCGACAAGTAAAACATCAACATCTCTGTACTGACGGCGGAATTCCTCCATATTTTTTTCTTTCAGAAATGTTATCATATCGTTTGTGAACTGTTCACTCGTAACATAGAGAACATTCATTGTGGGATTTCTTTTTACGATTTCGTTTCCTATAGCCTGCATAAGGTGAGTTTTGCCGAGTCCCGATTTTCCGTAGATGAATAGTGGGTTATTGTTTTGAGCCGGAAAATTGACAACATTTTCAGCCGCCGCAAAGGCATATGAATTTGATTTACCTACGACAAAGTTTTCAAGTGTGTAGCGTTCGTTAAGGTTTGAGCTTCTTATCTTTTCGACAATGTCCCGTCCGAGCTCCTCTGCCGGTAGCTCATCTTTGTCGATTGGAGTGCTCTGTTCCTTTGATAATGAAGAATTAAGCAAAACAACATTCAAAATAATGTTTTGTCCGGTTATTTTCGATAAACATTCTTCGATTACCTTTTTGTATTTAATTGTTATGATATTTTTTTTTGTCGGAAAAGCTACACCGAGTGTAAAAACATTTCCGTCAAAGGAAACAACGGAAGCATCCTTTAAATATGTGTTGAATGCGACTTCCGAATTAATGGCTTTAATTATGTAAGGCCTGGAATGTTTCCATAATTCTGTTTTATCCATTTAAAAAATATTACTCCTTTCTTTTTTTACTGATAGCATTAATTTTTTTATGTTATAT
>CAZGZZ010000034.1:0-21240 GCA_964530315.1 uncultured Lachnospiraceae bacterium | reverse complement strand
GTGTATAATATAGTGTAAATTATGTTATTGAAAAGGAGAATGTTTTATGGATAATATGGTTCATATTATGTCACATCCGCTTATAACACATAAGCTTTCCATTATGCGTGATAAAAATACTTCCGTAAAGGATTTCAGAGAGTGTGCTCACGAGGTGGCACTTTTAATCGGATATGAAGCAACCAAGGATTTGAAGCTTGAAGATTACGAGCTTGAAACACCGATAAAAAAGACAATCGGCAAAAGAATCGAAAAACAGGTTGCACTTGTTCCCATTTTGAGAGCAGGTCTTGGAATGGTTGATGCAATTATGAATTTAATTCCCGCATCAAAAATCGGACATATTGGTTTATACAGAAACGAAGAAACATTGGAGCCTGTTGAATATTACTGCAAGTTGCCGTCCGATATTCAAAAAAGACAGGTATTGGTTTTAGACCCAATGCTTGCTACCGGCGGAAGTGCCGTTGCGGCAATTAATTTTATAAAAAAACGAGGTGCAAAGAACATTAAATTTGTTTGTATCATTGCAGCTCCGGAGGGTGTTGAAACTTTAAGAAAAGCTCACCCGGATGTTGAAATTTTCTGTGGTGCACTTGATGAAACACTTAACGAAAACGGTTATATCGTTCCCGGTTTGGGCGATGCCGGAGACAGATTGTTCGGAACACTTTAAAAAGATTGGAACAAATCTTTAATTATGAAATAATCGGTTTTATCCGTTTATTTATATGATTGTTTATTTATTTTGAAAGGGATGTTATAAATGGAAATCAAAATCACAAAAACAACTTCACCAAAGCAGAAGCCTGCTGACCAGTCAACACTTGGGTTCGGTAAATATTATACCGACCATATGTTTGTAATGAACTATGATGACGGTCAGGGTTGGCATGATGCAAGAATAGTGCCTTATGCTCCTATTCCCCTTGACCCTGCTTCAATGTGTCTTCACTACGGACAGGAAGTTTTTGAGGGTATGAAAGCTTATAAGACAGCTGACGGCGGCGTTCAGCTTTTCAGACCTGAAAAGAATATGGCAAGACTTAATGTTTCAAACGAGCGTTTGTGTATTCCGCTTATTGACGAAGCATTTTGTGTTGAAGCAATTAAAAAGCTTGTTGAGGTTGATCAGGATTGGATTCCTACACAGCCCGGAACTTCATTGTACATAAGACCGTTTATCTTTGCTATTGACCCTCATGTAGGCGTACACCCTGCAAAGCATCTTATGTTTGTTGTTATTTTGTCACCGGTAGGTGCTTATTATCCGCAAGGACTTAACCCGGTTGATATTTATGTTGAACAAAATTATGTAAGAGCCGTAAAGGGCGGAATGGGCTTCACAAAGACAGCCGGCAACTATGCCGCTTCATTGAAAGCACAGGACGAAGCCGAAAAAATCGGTTATACACAGGTATTATGGCTTGACGGTGTTGAAAGAAAGTATATCGAAGAAGTTGGAACAATGAATGTATTCTTCATCATCGGTGACGAAGTTGTTACTCCGGAGCTTTCGGGAAGTATTCTTTCTGGTGTTACAAGAATGTCAGTAATCGAGCTTTTGAAGAGCAAGGGTTACAATGTAAACGAAAGAAAAATTTCAATTCAAGAGCTTTATGAGGCTCATGATAAGGGCTTGTTGAAAGAAGCATTCGGTACAGGAACAGCGGCTGTAATTTCACCTATCGGAACATTTGAATGGAACGGCAAGAAGATTACTGTCGGTGATGGCGGAATCGGAGAAACTTCACAGATGCTTTATGATACCATAACAGGTATTCAGAGTGGAAAAATTGAAGACAAATTCGGATGGACACAAAAAATCTGAATAATTGATTGATTTTAAGTTACTGCCGGTATCTTTTATCGGCAGTTGCTTTGTTTAAAAGCAATTGAAAGGGGTATTGATATGAAGACAATGATGAATTTTATAAAAAAAACTTTTGAAGAACACAGTGTTTTATTCTGTGTGATACTTTCGTTTGTTATAAATTTCACTATCGAAGCCACAGCAAGACTGTCTTTTATCGGTGGAATTCTCTACATATCAAAACACCCTTTCTATTTTTTGTATAATACATTTTTATTGTTTTTCACTTATGTGATTGCGATGTTTTTTAAACGGCGAACATTTTCTGTTTCGCTTGTCAGTGTGTGGTGGATTATTGCAAGCATTGTGAATGCTGTTTTGATACAATTCAGGCATACTCCCTTTTCCGCCGCAGATTTCTTTGTTATAAAAGCGGCACTCGGTGTTATGAACCTATATGTATCAACAGGTCAACTTGTTTTGATTGTTGTTTCGTCGGTTGCGATAATTTGCTCACTTATACTGATTTTTCTTAAAGGAAAAAAGTTCTTACTCAATTACAGGCGTTTATCGATGCTTTTATGCCTTTCAATTGTTTTTTCTCTTCTTCCCTCCGGATATATAACTGCCGAAAAGGATAAAACATATAAAACAAATCTTACAGACCAGGCTTATCATTACGGTTTTGTTTTTTGCTTTATGAACAGTATTTTCAACAACGGAATAAAAAAACCGGATAAATATTCGGAAAATAATATTTATTCAATAATCGAAAATTTTCAAGAAGAATCAAAAGAAGTAATAACACCAAATATAATAGCAATTCAGCTGGAATCTTTTGTTGACCCATATTTGTTTGAAACGGCTGAATATAACAAAGACCCTATTCCGACTTTCAGAAAATTGAAAGAAGAATATACAAGCGGAAAATTGGGCGTTTCAGTGTATGGCGGAGGAACGGCAAACACTGAATTTGAAGTTTTGACGGGAATGAGCTTAAAGTTTTTCGGAATAGGTGAATATCCTTATGAATCTATACTGCGTGACAGAACGGTTGAATCGGTAAATTACAACCTACATGATATTGGATTTACTTCTCACGCAATACACAATCATACAGGAACATTTTATGACAGGCATCTTGTTTATAAAAATCTCGGTTTTGATACTTTCACACCGATTGAGTATATGAATAACATAACATACAATGCTCTCGGTTGGAGCAAAAGCAATGTGCTGACAAAATATATTTTTGATTCGCTCTCATCAACCCCCGATGAGGATTTTGTGTTTGTTGCAACGGTGCAGGAACACGGAAAATATCCGGAAAAGATAAATCCAAAATTCAGATATAAGCTGAAAAGCGGTTCGGATGCGGTGATGAATGTCAAGGCGGAGCTTGAATACTACATCAATGAAATTAATGAAGAGGATGAATGGCTCGGCGATCTTATTGATGAATTAACAGATTACGAAGAACCCGTTATGCTGATTTTATACGGAGACCATATGCCATCCTTCAACGCTCCTGCAGAGCTTTTGAAAGAGGAAAACATATATTCGACAGAATATGTTATCTGGACTAATTTTGATATGCCAGTTGAAAAAAAAGATCTTGAAAGCTACAATTTAATACCATATGCACTTTCAAAACTTAATATTTCCAACGGTATTATGACCAAGGTTCACCAATATGGAATGAAAAACGAAGAAAATTATTACGACTATCTTCATAAAATTCAATATGATATGATTTACGGAGAAAAATATGTTTACGAACAAAGCGGCATAGTTCCGTTTGAACCTACAGATATGAAGATGGGCGTTTCGGAAATAAAAATAAATAATGTTAAAATAACTTCAAATAAGGCAAAAATTATCGGTGAAAATTTCACTCCGTCAAGTGTTGTTTATGTTGACGGAAATGAAGTTGATACAAAATTCATCAATGAACAAACACTGCAAATAAACGCATCAAAATGTAAAAACTATAATCGGATAACCGTATGTCAACAGGCATCAAATTCTGTTATTTTCAGTGAGACAGAGCCTTTTGTAAGTGAATAAATTAAAAAAATCGGCATATCATTTTAAAATGATATGCCGGAGCGTGTCGATAAATTTAAATTTCAGAAAAATACTTCAGCCGCCATAAGGCTTTTCGAGTGACATCACAGGGTCGCCCGCTGATGAGGTGCAGAATATCCTTTTCCTAAAGCTCAACTTTATCGACACGCTCATTTTAACCCAATTTTTCTTCAAGCATTTTTTTCATATCAAAAGAATCTTCTATTTGCGTTCCCGATGACTCGCATATAAAGGTTGGTGTCAAATTTTTCTTTGCGACAATTTCTGCCACAAAGTCAAAATCGGGTCCATAAACAGTATCTTCAAAAGTCAAGTGCTTTTTTTCTCCGCCTTTTGTATATTCAATTTTACTGAAATGACTGTGAAAAACTTTTAGTCTGTCTCTTCCGAGGACATTTTCAATCTTATCAAAAACTTTAAGGAAATCTTTGTAAGTTTTCAATCCTCCCAAAGTTCTTGCGTTTAAATGGCCGAAATCAATTGTCGGAAGAAGGCTATCATCCAAAGAGCAAAGCTCCAAAACCTCGTCAAGGTCACCGAGCTGGTTGATTTTTCCCATTGTTTCTATACACATATGAATGTTGCCAAAACCTTGATTATCAGCCTCACAAACAGCTCTCTTTACTGTTTTTTTTGCATTTTCCAAAGCTTCCGCTCGTGTCATTTTCATTAATGCTCCGCTGTGAACAACAACTCTGTTACCGCCCATAGCCTTGACAGCCGCCATGCTCTGTATTATATAATCGATGCTTTTATTTATTTTTTCTTCATCGGGATTAGCAAGATTTATATAGTAAGGCGAGTGAAGACTCATAACAATGTTATTATTCTTTGCCGCCTCACCTATTTTTTTTGCAGTTTCTTCGCCTATTCTGACACCGTTTCCGCATTGGTATTCATAGGCATCAAGTCCGTAATTTTTCAAAAATTCGGGCATTTGTTCCGAGGATTTATACCCTTTGTTATAAAAAAGTTCTCCGTTTCCGGCAGGGCCAAATAAAGCTTTCATAAAAACCTCCAAAATTATTCCGTGAATTGTTTATACGCATCTATCACCGAATCTGCACATTCTTCAATTGTCATTTCCTCGGTAAGCTTAATGCAAATATCATTGTTATTGTAGTAGATTTTTCTTTTGTTATACCTTTCGATTATTTCATCCGGTGAATCATTAATCATCAGCGGACGGGTATTTTTTGCCAAATTCAATCTTTTTTCAATGATTTGAGGTGTTGTTTTTAAATTGACAATAACTCCGTTTTGACGCATTATTTCTATATTCTGCGAATTTATAACAAATCCTCCACCTGTGGCAATAACCGTATTTTCGCAGTTTTTCAAATTGATTGCAAGCTTATTTTCAAGGTCACGGAAATATTTTTCCCCCAACTCTTCAAAAATTTCAACTATGCTTTTGTTTTCCTGTTCTTCTATTATTTTGTCGGTATCGTAAAACATCATATTCATTTTTTTGGCAATGGTTTTACCGACTGTCGATTTGCCGCTTGCCATAAACCCTGTCAAAATGATATTTTTCATAACAAAACCTCCTATACTGTTATTTGCCGAATACATCCCTCAATATATCATAATAAATCGATGCGTCAAGCTTAACTCCCGTGAAAAGCTCATATGCATAAATCCCCTGATATATCAACATTCCGAGTCCGTTTGCAATTTTTGCACCTTTTTGTTCGGCTTTTTGTAAAAATAGTGTTTTTTCGGGATTATATATCATATCGTAAACAAATGTATTATCATCTATATACGGAATTTCAGATACGGGCGAGTTCATTATATCGGGATGCATTCCAACCGAAGTTGTGTTAATGACAACATCATAATGTTCTTTTGAAATTTCGGTTTCTATCTCAAACCCGTTCAAATTTTTTACATAATCGGCAATCATTACTGCTTTCTCATGGCTTCGGTTATGAATTGTAATACTTTTTGGTGAAAGCTCTGAAAAATAAGTAACAGATGGTTTTGCCGCACCTCCGGCACCGAGAAATAATATGTGCTTATCCTTGATATTAACTCCGTGCGTCAACAAAGAAGCGTACAAGCCGTCTGCATCGGTATTGTATGCATAAATTCTGTCGTCTTTAAATACACAAGTATTTACCGAACCAAATTTTCTTGCTTTGTCGGAAATAACATCCGCGATTTCAAATGCATCGAATTTAAAAGGGGCAGTTATATTTACACCCGTAAAATTGTTGTCAGGCAAAGATTTTAACAGTTCTTTAAACTCACTCTTTGTTGATAAAATTGCTTCATAATGATAATCAAGTCCGAGTTTTTTTGATATGTAGTTGTGCATTGCCGGTGAAAAGCTGTGTCCGACAGGATTTCCGATAATTGCCAATCTTTTCATTTGTTTTATTTCCTTTTTTTGTAATAAATTTTCAGTATTTTTCGTTCAAAATAACGCTTAAACCTAAAAAATGAAGTTTCGACCTCTTTTATCGGGTCAACCAAAACGGTTAAAATTCGAGCTCTTTTTCCGACTGTAACATCGGTAAAAATTTGGTCGCCAATCATAACACATTCTTTTTTTTCAGCCCCGAAAAATTCAATTGCACGGTTAATTCCCGATAATAACGGTTTTTTTGCATTAGGAAATCCCGGTGCTTTTATTTCTTCATTAAAAATATTAATTCTTTCTATGCTGTTGTTTGAAAGAAAGCAATACTTGATATTATTTTCTTCAAGGCGGTGTAAAAAAGCCAAAGCATTTTCATCCGGTTTTTCCATTGTATAAGGAACAAGAGTGTTGTCAATATCAAGAATTGCGTATTTTATGCCGATTTTGCTTAAATTTTCGACATCAATATCGCCAACCCGACGGTATTTCAAATCGGGGAAAAAATATTTTGATAAAATCATAGCATATACCTTTCGCAGTTATCGGTTGATATCACCGAGTTCGTACATAATCATCGACAGAACAGCTTCTCCTGCGGTTTCGGTTCGCAGAATTCTTTTTCCGAGCGTTACCGTGGGAATTTTTTTCTCTTTTAAATATTCTATCTCATCAAGATCAAATCCGCCCTCCGGTCCTATCATAAAAGCAATTTTTTTGACATTTCCAACCGATGTAAGAGTTTGCTTTAATGTTTGTTTGTCCTCACATTCATACGGTGCAAATACCAAATCGTATTCGCCTGTCAAATCAACAGCGGTTTTAAAATCAACGGGAGCATAAACTTTCGGAATGATACCTCTTCCCGATTGCTTTGCCGCTTCTTCGGAAATTTTATTCCAACGCTCACATTTTCGATTGGCGTCCTTTTCGTTTTCTATTTTCGATACCGAACGAGCCATTTTACACGGATAAATACCATTTATTCCAAGCTCTGTCGTTTTTTGAATTATATAGTCCATTTTTGCGGCTTTGGGAAGTCCCTGAAAAATTGTTACCTCAATATTGGGTTCGGTATCGGTTATGTATTTCGAGCAGATTTTTGCAACGATGCATTTATCTTCAATACTTTCTATTTTTGCCTCATAATTTATGCCCTTACCGTCGCAAAGAGTCAAGCTGTCACCAACACAAGCTCTTAAGACCTTTTTTATATGTGTGACATCCTCGCCCGATATAATAATTTCATTTTCTTTAATATTTTCTTTTGGAACAAAAAATTTAGGCATATATAAATTCCTGCTTTCAATCAAATTGTTTTATGTAGTCATTCAAATATTCGCCAAATTTGCAAAAATCATCCTCTGTCGGCTTAAACATAACCCGAAACGGAGCTTTAAATGTGTTAAAATGTCTTGCTTTTAATAACGAATAAACAATATTAGGTGCTTCGCCGCTCCATCCGTAAGAGCCGAAAGCTCCGAAGATAATATCGGAAACCTTTTGATAATTTAGTCCGCATAAAATATTTCCGATTCTCTTTGGCACATTTCGGAGTATTGTTGGAGTGCCGAACAGTACCCCTCGTGAATTATAAATTGCATTGTAAATTTCCTCGTCGGTTACATTTTCAGCATCGATTAAAATGCAATTTTTCAATTTTTTTGCCGAAAATTCGGCAAGTGCCTTGGTATTGTTTGAATATGAAGAAAAAATTACCGTGATGTTTTCCTGCTTATCTGTTAAGCACCAATCAATATACTCATCGATAATTTTGTCATCTTCTAGATATTGCCCGCTTCCCGGGTATATTTTATTAATTTTAAGCTTTTTAAGCTCCTTTGAGGCATTTAAAACATAATCTGACATAGGTTCAAGATTTTTAAAAAAATACTCTTTCTTTGATAAATTTTCATTGGAAAAAGCATCGCAGGAGAAAAGAATTTTTTCTTCCGGACAATATGTCATCATAGAATCGGGCCAATTTATGTTGTGAGTAATCAAAAATTTCAGTGAAAGATTATCATTCACCGTATAAATCATATTGCTTTTTGCAAGTGATTGCTTAAACGGAGCATTTAATTGCTGTTCAAGATTTTTTAAACCGGCAAGAGTTGCAAAAACCATAATATTGGGATTTATTGCAAGAATTTTTTCCAATGTTCCGCTTCTGTCTTCTTCTGTATGATTGATTATTACGGTGTCCAAATCTTTAATATCGATATATTTCGAAATATTTTCAATTAATTTGTCTGAATAATCTTTTTTAACGGTATCAATAAGTATTTTCTTATCTGATAAAATTAAATATGAATTATAACAATCAACACCGACATTAATTATTTCAAAAGACATTTTGTCACCTCTTCAGCACTGCAACCATCGAAATCCAATCTTTTCGTTGGTTGATTTTCAAAACCTCAAAGCCGTTTTCGCAAAGTGATGCTTTGACATCCTCCGCTCTGTCCTCTATTATGCCGGAGGTTATAAAAACACCGTTCTCGGCAATACATTTCTTTACCAAAGGCATAGACGCTATAATAACATCGGCAACAATGTTTGCCAATACAATATCGTATTTATCTTTTTTTATGTAATCGCAAAGACTTTCGTCATCCAATATATTTCCCGAAATAACCTCATAATTGTCCATGCTCACGCCGTTTCTTTCGGCATTTTGATGCGCTATTGATATACAATTGGGGTCAATATCAACGGCAAGAGCCGATTTTGCACCGAGCATAAGAGATATAACCGACAAAATTCCACTTCCGCATCCGAGGTCAAGTACATTTTTTTCTTCACTTACATAGTTTTCAAGCTCTTCTATGCAAAGCTGTGTTGTGTAATGTGAGCCTGTGCCGAAAGTCATTCCCGGATTTATGTTAAAAACAATTCTGTCCGTTTCTTCGTTCAGTTCTTCCCATTCGGGTTTTATCAGAATTTTATTTCCGACATTCATAGGGTGAAAATATTTTTTCCAATTGTTAGCCCAATCTTCTTCGGACAAATTATCCAAAGTGATTTCAAGTGTTCCAAATAAGCCGTCCTTATCGTATTCCCTCAAGGATTTCATTGCCTGTTTTATAGACAACAGCATTTCGTTGCCCGATGCATTGTTGCTGACATATGCTTTTATACAGGTTTCTTTCTCTTTTTCTTTAATCAAATCATCATCGACATAATCCCAAAATTGATGATTGTTTTCCAAAAAATCTTTAAAATCGGCTTCATCTTCAATTTGAAGACCGGTTATTCCCAATTGATAGAGATTTCCGCATACAGCTTCAATTCCCTCCGATGTTGTTGTTACAGATACTTCAATCCAGTCCATAGTTCCTCCAATTATATGTATGCTCGCAGAAAATCATTAATCGAGATAATCCTTGAGCTTTTTGCTTCTGCTTGGGTGACGCAGTTTTCTCAATGCTTTTGCTTCAATTTGTCTTATTCTTTCACGGGTTACGTTAAATTCTTTTCCGACCTCTTCCAGCGTTCTTTGACGACCGTCATCAAGACCGAAACGAAGCTTTAAAACCTTTTCTTCTCTCGGTGTCAATGTTTTCAAAACCTCAACAAGCTGTTCTTTTAAAAGTACAAAACTTGCCGCATCGGACGGAGCCGGAGCATCGTCATCGGGGATAAAATCGCCGAGATGACTGTCCTCTTCTTCACCTATCGGAGTTTCGAGAGATACGGGCTCTTGTGAAATTTTCGATATTTCTCTAACCTTGTCCAAAGGCATATTCAATTCCTTTGAAAGTTCTTCCGGCGTTGGCTCTCTTCCGAGTTCTTGCACAAGCTGACGGGAAACTCTCACAAGCTTATTGATAGTTTCTACCATATGCACAGGAATTCTTATCGTTCTTGCCTGGTCAGCTATTGCACGGGTGATTGCTTGTCTTATCCACCATGTTGCATAGGTACTGAATTTATATCCCTTTGTATAATCGAATTTATCAACCGCTTTTATAAGACCCAAATTACCCTCTTGAATAAGATCCAAGAACAACATTCCTCTTCCGACATATCTTTTTGCTATGGAAACAACAAGTCGCAGATTGGCTTCGGCAAGTTTTTTCTTTGCTTCTTCGTCACCCTCCACCATTCTTTTTGCCAATGCGGTTTCTTGCTCCGCATCAAGAAGATTTACTTTTCCGATTTCTTTCAAGTACATTTTGACATGGTCATCAATGCTGACCCCCTCCGGAATCGACAAATCTTCAAGTTCTTCCTTTGATACTTCGATTTCTTCAAGCTCTTTTTCCAAATCTTCAACAATTTCAATATTTTCTTTTTCAAGCAAATCATAAATTGTTTCAAGCTCTTCAGCCGTAATTTCCATTTCAAAAAAGGAAGCTGTAATTTCATTGTGAGTAAGAACACCTTTTTTCTTTCCTTTTTCAATAAGATCTTTAATCACACTTTTTTTCATTTCCAATTCAGCCATTATAATTACTCCTCCTGATTTCCGATGCCTTGCTGACTAACTCACGCACAACGGCGGCGTCGGTTTCTTTTGAAATTTGTTCGTTGATTTTTTCCAACTTAATTGTTTTTATAAGCTCAAATACAGTCAAATCCTTGTCGTTATATTCCTCCATATTGTAGAATATATCTGATGCATAATCCGCATCCGCCCCCGAAAAGTCATTTAACAGCATCGACAGCTCTGTTTGTTTGGCGTTTTTATAAACCTCCGCCATTTTTAAAATAAGCTTTTTATGTATTTCGTTTGAAAAATCTTCTGCGGTAAATTCCTTTGATACCATATCGAAATACTTCTTGTTTTCAGCCATAAGCAGAATAAGCTTTTTTTCTGCATTGATAAGCTTTTGAGATGCTTTCGTGTCGATTACGGCAGATTCGATTTTGTTTTTTTCCCGTTCTGTTTCTTTTTGATTGAAATCCTCTGTACTTTTATCAAACAATGCAACTTTTTTTCTGTATTCGCTGTATATCGCATCCTTGCTTACATCGGATAAGACCGACAGTTGATTAATGTAAGCATCAACAGAAACGGCATCCTTTATGTTCTTTAAAACCTCGCACGCTTCAGAGATAAACAAGGATTTTCCCTCCGGAGAGTCAAGCGAATATTTTTGTTTTAACAAAGATATTCTGAATTCCGTTGAGGCAACAGCATCAGAAACAGCTCTTGCAAAAGCCGCTGCACCGTGTGCTTTTATGTATTCATCGGGGTCTTTTGCACCCTTGAGCTTTATAACTTTTGAGCGTCCACCGACGGAATTGATTATTTCAATCGCTCTTATGGTTGCTTTTTGCCCTGCCTCGTCTGAATCGTAGCATATCAAAATCTCGTTGCAGTATTTCATCAAAAGCTTTGCCTGATTTTCCGTCAACGCCGTTCCCAGGGTTGCAACGACATTTAAAATTCCTGCTTGATATACGCTTATTACATCCATATATCCCTCAACGAGAATTATTGAAACGGGTGAGGATTTTTTCGCAAGATTTAATGAAAATAAATTTTTTCCTTTATTAAAAACAGGTGTTTCCGCAGTGTTTAAATATTTCGGAAGTTTGAATCCTCCCGGTGTTTCGGTAGCACCCATAATTCTTCCGCCGAAGCCTATTATATTGCCTCTTAAATCTATTATCGGAAACATAACTCTGTTTCTGAATTTGTCGTAAATCTTGTCATCACGCAGAACACAAAGTCCTGCGGAGAGCATCTCATCATTTGTGTAGCCCTTTGTTGCAAGATAATCGTGAAGAGCTGTATGAGAATCACGGGCAAAACCGAGTCCAAAAGAAATTATGGTTTTTTTTGAAATTTTTCTTTCGGCAAAATATGCAAGTGCTGTTTTTCCCTCACGGTGCTGTGTCAAATTATCATAGAAAAATCTGGCACTCAATTTATTCATCTCATAAATTTTCTTTTTTAACATATGAGCTTCGGAAGAATTGTAGCTGTCATTTTCTGGAAGAGTAATTCCCGCTTTGTCAGCCAAAAGCTTTAATGCCTCAACAAAATCAAGTCCCTCCGTCCTCATAACAAACTGAACAAGGTTACCGCTTGCACCGCATCCGAAACAGTGAAAAAGCTGTTTTTCACCGCTTACATGAAAGGAGGGCGACTTTTCTTTGTGGAACGGACAAAGACCCGAATAATCACGCCCTGTTTTTTTCAGCCTGACATATTTTGATACATAATCGACAATATCGTTCTCCGCAAAAATATCGTTGACGATTTCGTCCGGATAATACGGCACAGCTAATCCCTCCTTTTTAAAAGTTCTCTCATTTATTATTTCGACAATTTTTTTTAAAATCCTTTTTTATTTACAAAACAAATGTATTTAATCTGTAATATTTCCCTATTTGAAATAAATATACAAAAAAACATATCATCTTGTAATTATAACACATTTTAAGCTGTTTGTCTATCTTTTTGAGAATTTTTATCAAATAATGCAAAAAAAATTAAAAAAAATTCAAAAAAAGTATTGACACGAAAAAAAAACGGTGGTATAATCATAGAAAATTAAATAAAAGGCTATGACGAAGACAGTCGAATAATTGAGCCTTGAGAGAGTTGGCGGTTGCTGCGAGCCAATGGCAAGGTTATACAATGACTCATCACTTCTGAGCCGGAAATCCGAGAGCATTTATGCAGGTAGGCGTTTCCCGTGAGATTGCTGCGTTAAGGCAAAAGACTTGTTGGAGTCTGTGAGTGGCGTTTTTTTACGCAATTTGAGTGGTACCGCGGATTATATATCCGTCTCAAGATTTTTTCTTGAGACGGTTTTTTTTATTAATAAAATCCCTGCCCCAAACCATCCGATTTCAGCAAAGCATTACACAAAATTTTTAGGAGGTATTTGCTATGCAAGACGAAAAATTAAAAAATGAACTCAATGAGATCGCACAAAGAATAAGGAATATGCGTGAGATTATGAGTATCAGCACAGAAACAATGGCGAAGAATGTAGGACTTAAGGTTGAGGAATATCGTGAATTTGAAAGCGGTAATGTTGATTTCAGTTTCACATTTATTTATAAGTGCGCAAAGTGCTTCAATGTTGACCCGACAGACCTTTTGCAGGGGTCAAGTCCGACCCTTACAAGCTATGAAGTTACAAGAAAAGGCTGCGGTTTGGAAATAACACGAGGTTCGGGATTTACATATAAGAATATGGCACCTCTTTTCAAGCATAAGCTTGCAGAACCGTATTGGGTAAAAATCCCCTATTCAAAAGAAGATGAATTGAATCCCGTTAAATGTACAAGCCACGACGGTCAGGAATTTGATATTGTTATCAAAGGTCGTCTGAAAGCCGTTGTCGGTGACAATGAAGAAATCCTAAACCCCGGCGATTCAATCTATTATAACAGCAGTACGCCCCACGGCTTGGTGGCACTTGACGGTGAAGATGTTGAAATCTATGCAATGGTTCTTGACGGCGGAGAAAACAACGGTATCGTTTATGATGCAAAGTTTGAGTCGGTAAGAGAAGAAACAAATCGTGAAGATCAGCCTCAATCTGCTGTTTATAAGAAATTTATCGTAACCGAAAAAGACGAACAGAAGCGTTTGAAAAAAATCAGCTTTAAAAATGAGGATAAATTCAATTTTGCTTTTGATGTCGTTGACGAATTGGCAAAAAAATGTCCTGACAAAACCGCTATGGTTTATGTTTCAAACAAAAAGGAATCAAGATATTTCTCATTCTCCGATATCAGCAAATATTCATCGATGACAGCAAACTATTTCACCTCCCTCGGAATCAAGAAAGGTGACAAGGTTATGCTTGTCTTAAAAAGACATTATCAGTTCTGGTTCTCAATCCTTGCACTTCACAAAATCGGTGCGGTTGTAATTCCCGCAACAAATCTTTTGGTTGAGCATGACTTTGATTACAGATTTAAGGCCGGTGATGTTTCGGCAATTGTTTGTACTGCTGACGGCGATGTTGCACATCAGGTTGATTTGGCGGCAGAAAATTTTGACAAACCGCTGACAAAAATCCTTGTAGGTGCCGCAAGAGACGGCTGGCACGATTTTAATGCCGAATTGCCTGCATTCCCGGATACTTTCCCGAGAACGGAGAACTCTCCGTGTGGAAATGACCCGATGGTTATGTTCTTCACATCAGGAACAACAGGATATCCGAAAATTGCAACACACACACATAAATACCCTCTCGGACATTTCATCACAGCGAAGTATTGGCACAATGTAAATCCCGACGGATTGCATTTCACAATTTCCGATACAGGCTGGGGCAAAGCTCTTTGGGGTAAGCTTTACGGTCAGTGGTTGTGCGAAGCAGGAATATTTGTTTATGACTTTGATAAATTCAATGCTGATGATATTCTTCCTATGTTCAAAGCATATAACATCACAACATTCTGTGCACCGCCGACAATGTATCGTTTCTTCATCAAAGAAGATTTGTCAAAGTATGACCTTTCATCAATCGAATATTCTACCGTTGCCGGAGAGGCTCTGAATCCGGAAGTTTATGAGCAATGGAAAAAAGCAACAGGTTTGAAGCTTATGGAGGGATTCGGTCAGACCGAAACAACTCTCACAATTGCAAATCTCCGTGGAATGGAACCCAAGCCCGGTTCAATGGGTAAACCGAGTCCGCTTTATGATGTTGATATCGTTCTTCCCGACGGTACAAGTGCCGGAGTCGGACAAACGGGTGAAATTGTTGTAAGACTTGATAACGGTGTTCCTTGCGGATTGTTTGACGGTTACTACAACAACAAAGAAAAGACAGACGAGGTTGTATATGATAATATGTATCACACAGGCGATACTGCATGGCGTGATGAGGACGGATATTTCTGGTATGTTGGCAGAGTTGATGATGTTATCAAATCTTCCGGCTACCGTATCGGACCTTTTGAAATCGAAAGCGTTATCATGGAATTGCCTTATGTTCTTGAATGTGCCGTTACACCAGCTCCCGACCCAATCAGAGGACAAGTTGTTAAGGCAACAATTGTTTTGACAAAGGGAACAGAAAAAACAGATGAGCTTAAAAAAGAAATCCAGACATATGTAAAAACACATACAGCTCCTTATAAATATCCGAGAATTGTTGAATTTACGGATGAGCTTCCGAAAACAATAAGCGGAAAAATCAAGAGAGTTGATATCAGAAATCAAGACCAAAATAAAAATGCGTAAAAACAAAGGGGATTGTAAGAAATTACAGTCCCCCGATTTATTGGCGAAAGGACAGATGAACAATGAAAATAGTAGATGCACACGCCCATATTTTCCCGGATAAGATAGCTCAAAAGGCAGTTCAATCGATTTCGGACTTTTATGAAATGCCTATGAAGAGCGAGGGATATGCCGATGCATTGATTAAATCGGGTGATGAAATCGGCGTTGATAAATATCTTGTATTTTCGACCGCAACAAAAGCATCACAGGTTGAAAGCATAGATAATTTCATAATCGAACAAATAAAAAAATATCCGCAATTTATCGGTCTTGGCACGATGTTTCCTGGATTTGAAAATTATGAAGATGAGCTTTTAAGACTTAAAGAAAATAACATAAAGGGAATAAAGCTTCACCCCGATTTTCAAAAGTTTAATTTTGATGACGAAAGATTATATCCCGTGTTTGATGCCGCAGAGCAAATGAATATGTTTATCCTGACGCACGCAGGAGATTACAGATACGGCTATTCACACCCTGAACGAATTGCAAAAATTGCAAAAAAATTCAAGAATTTGAAGATAATTGCCGCTCATTTCGGCGGTTGGAGTCAGTGGGATATTGCGTTTCGTGAACTTGTTCTTCCAAATGTCTATTATGATACAAGCAGTACATTCGGTTTTACCGATGTTGAAACGGTAAAGAAGGCATTTAAAATTTATGATAACTCTCATATCTTCTTTGCTTCCGACTTCCCTATGTGGGATCATAAAACGGAATTTGAAAATTTGCAGAAGCTCGGTTTAAAAGAGCAGATTTTGGAAGATGTTATGGGCAATAACTTTTATGATTTTTACAACAGCGTAAAATAATATTGAAAAAAATGTTGACAAAGCATTATATATATGTTTGAGAAAAACAGAATATATTTAATTAATAAAAAACAGGGGATTACACAATCCCCTGTTTTTACTCATTTGACATCATATGTTATTGTCATTGATGTCATAATCGGATAGTGATCCGAATAAAATCTTTCTTCATTTTCGGAATTAACCCATTTATCCGTTATTATGTCAAATACCGACGGAGCGATATTTGTTTTGCTGACGAACATATAATCAATCGGGCCGTCCTTTGTTGTAACGGTTTCAAAAGCTTGATATGTCTTTCCGTCTTCGGTTGTAGGTGCTGTTATCATACAATCATTGAAATTGTCCGCAACTGCATTATAACAAGCCGTATCATCGGGATAGAAATTGAAGTCACCCATAATAACCGTGTTATATCCTTTTTTGTCTGCCTTATCGGAAATCATTTTTAGTCCGTTTTGTCTTGCAAGTGAACCTATATGATCCAAATGCACATCATAAATATCAAGCATACCGCCTGTTTTCTTGTCCTTCAAGAGTGCATTTACACATATTCTGAAATATGCCGCATCCCAGCCGAGAGACGGAACATCAGGTGTTTCGCTTAACCAAAATCTGTCCTTTGACACAAGGTCAAACATTTCGGTGTTATATGCAATGGCAAGACCCTCGGGCTGTGTATTTTCATCCTCTCTGATATAATGAATTACATTATATTTTGAGTCGATATTTGCTTTTATATATTCATATTGTTCGGGCGAAACCTCACACATCGAAATAACATCCGCATCGGAGCTGTTCAAAAGATTAAGAACGGCTTCCTTTCTGTATGACCAATTGTTTGTGTCTGTTCCGGCAACGCATATATTGAAGCTCATAATTTTTGCATCAACATCATATGTATCAATATTGAATTTTGCGGTTTTCATTTCGGAATTTTTCAAAAAATCCTCTTGGGAAAGTAAATCACATATTATATGCGAATATGATGAAGATGCTACCTCCGTCAAATCTATTTGCGAAATTCCGTAATAATCGGCAACCTCTTTATGCCATTTTTTTGCACTGTTTGCCTCCTTATCGGCTGTGTAAATAAACACAATCTTCGGCTTTTTGGGAAGTGACTGTGCTTTTGTGATTATTTCCTCCATATGTTTTTTTACCGATAATTCTGCAGAGGAATAATCGGATATAGCATAGTCAACAAACAATATATCAGGATTGCTCCGTGCAACATATGTATCAAAATATTTGCTTCCGAATTCCGAAGTTTTGTCGGAGGTCGAATTTACAATATTAATATTACTATAGGCGGTTTTCAAATATTGTGAAACCTCCGATATGTAGCCGTTATCGTTTCCAAGAAATACAGCGGTCATATCCTTTGGATTTGAAGCATTCATAAGTGGCTTCATTTGAGAAATTGAATTCCAGCAAAAGGCTTCGAGTCTTATGTCGGAAAAATTCTCCGGAATTGTGTATTTAACCTTTAAAATTTTATTGTTAAGAGGCTCTATATTTGCTGACTCCCCGATAATTACATTATTGAGGACATCACCGTTATATTCACCGACAACAAATATCGCATCCTGCGAAAGCTCCTGTTGGTTGTCAACTTTTAGAGCAATGTTTACCATATCGCCTGCCTTGAAATCGGTAACGGTGTTATAATTTTCATCACAGATAAAAGCCGTATTTTCAACGATTTTGGAAATAACGCAATAATCCATCAAATTCCAAATTTTAAAATCATCTGCCATAACACTGCTTTGGGTTGACTCGGCAACTACTGATATTTTTTTGACTTTCCCCAAATTTTCCGGTTTTTTTGCCACCGAAACAGAATCTATATAATATTCTGCCGCTTCGGGATTTGTGAAATCAATTATAAAGGTGTGCCAGCCTTTGCTTCTCTTCCCTGCCTTAACATTATCGGACAAGAAATAGCTGTCGCTAAAATCGGAGGAAATTCCGAATGTAATTGCATTATTTTTCTCATCTTCAATTTTCAACAGTATTGAATCATCGGAATTGAGAGAGTCATAAAAGGCAATCTGATAAACTCCGTTAGATACCGAAATACCCTCATATTCTGCAATTTCATCCGATGAAAGTGACAATACACTGTTGCCGCTGTTTGCTGTTTCTCCGACATTGGTCGGCGCAATGCTCCAGAGTGATGTGTCATTATCAAAATCATCTGAAATTACAGGTTCTTGTCTAACTCCGTCCGAGCTTGTTGAAAATTCATACACTTCATTTTGAAGAAGATAATTTCTGCTCAACGCTTTAATGTTTTGGTTTAATGTTATTCTGTAGCTTGCCGACGCTTCAAGTCCGAGACTGTCGGTATCGATAACATAAGAATTTTCGGTCGCCAGTGCCGTATATTGTATTTTCTCGTTACCGTCAGCTGTGATTTTTTCAACAGATATACTGTTTTTATCAAGTGTCGTGGTATCAACCTTTTCGGAGAATGTAATTTTTAAATCACCGCAAATTTCAAAAGGAATTCCGTTTGTAGGAATTTCTATTCCATTTTCAAACCCTATATCCGCACAAAGTTGATTTATCAATTCAATATTTTCGGCTGTTTCAAACTCAATGAAATCATATTCCATTTTGTTTCCCGAAACAGGTGCTAAACCGTCAAAATAAAGTCTGTATTTTGTATTTTTTTCAAGCTTTGAAATCGAAAGAACAGCGGATTTATCTGTTTGACTTTTTAAAGCGATGCCATTTTCCTCAATCTGATAATCGGCATCGGACAATGATTTCGACGATTTTTTATATAATACAAAATTATTCTCTGTAAGTGTTTTGATACTTGACACAAATTCGATATTTAAATCCCCGTCATATTTTCCGACATTTACAGCATTTTCTGCCTCTGTGCCGTTTGCAAATTCAATTGATTTGATTACTTCCTTTTTTGAAGTCGGTGAATAAATCATTGAATCATAAATTTTTAAATCATCATACCAAATTGTTGAATTGTTGATTCCGTTTTCAAGAGAAAGTTTTTCAACCGATTTAAACGGTGCTGAAACAGTATTTGTCAATTCTCCGTCGATGTAAATATTTACGGCTTGTGAATTTACACAGTCGATAATAAGTCTGTGCCATCCCTCCGTTGGCGCAATACCGGTTGATGAAATCTTGTATGTATTCCAATCTGAACCTCTGTATTTTACCTGAAATGTCGAGTATGCGGAATGAGCAAGTAAGCTTAACCAATTGTCACTGTTGTCACCGACAATTATTTCTTTATGCTCCGAGGTGTCCTTTTGATAGTAAAACCACAAATCAAATATGCTTGATTTATAGTCTGCCGTATCAAGAGTTATACTGCTTCCGGCAAAGCTTGAAGAATAGCTTCCGTTCAGAGAATGTGCCTTTTCAACGGATTGCGAGAACTTTGTAACTGTCCATTTATTATCAAGTGCGGAATTGAAATTGTTTTCGTAAACAATTCCCTCTCGGGCATTTATATTGTCTGTTGAAAATTCAACAAAATCATCCTCCATAACAGAACCGTTGACTGATTTTAAGCCTGTCATATAAAGACGGTACTTGGTCAAAGACTCCAAATCATTAATCGTAAGTATTGTTTTTTTCGATGTACTTTTCGATGAAAGTAATGCACCGTTTTCAATTAATTGATATGTGCTGTCATTTGCTTCGGAAGATTTTTTATAAAGCTTAAAATTATCCGCTCCGACATCCTGCATTGTAGTTTGATAGTTGATATTTATTACACAATTATCGTTTTTATAGTTTGTTATTTTGTCAACTGTTTCGCCGTCAGCAAAGAGAATACTCTTTGTCATTTCCTCTTTTACATACGGCAGATCGGAATATGATGTATATATGCTGAAGTCATCAAACCAAACCGATGAGGAGTCGCATCCGTTTTCAAGAATAATTGATGAAACGGATGAAAGAGAATCGGCAGTTGAAAGTGTTGCGGCAAGCTGATTATCGATAAAAACTTTTGTTGCCTGCGAATTGGTGCAATCAAAAACAAATCTGTGCCATCCGTTTTCTTTTATGATAGATGTTGCAGAATTATTGATACGATAGTCGCTGTATGCCCAATGTGCATTCGCAACAACTGTTTTTTCTTCATTTGCGGAATTTAAACCTCTTACCATTATTTGTTTATTCTCTATCGAATCACTTTTATAGTACATCCAAACGGAATAAACATTATTGGTATAATTTGCTGTGTTAAAAACTATATTTTTTAAATTCCCATACATATAATAAGAATTTCCGCTTCTTGAATGAACTCCGTCAATTGAACCTGCATTTTTTGATGTTGTCCACAATGTGTGATTGGGTGTTTCATCAAATTTTTCAGTGTAGAGCGGAGGATTGACAGTCTTTTTATCGGCACTTACGAATTCAATGGAATATGCATTGATTTGGTTTGCGGAACTCATAACATAAATGCTGTGCTTTCCTGTGATTGTTCTTGAAAGCGGAACTTCCACAACCGTTTCACTGCTCCAACCGGAGCCTTGAACTCCTTTTCCTCCTTCAGCAATGATTTCACCGAGATTTGCGTTTGTTGAAACATCGTGAATCCAGCCGGAATAATCGTCCTTCTTCACATTTTCCTTATCTCCGTCATACAGACGAACGGTTATATTTCCCGTTGCCGCTCCGCTCCAGCCGAAACCGAGCTTAACCTTTGATGCACCAAGGTCACCAAAGTCAACATCGTAAAATGCAACATAACCACCTCCGCCGCAGTAGTTGCTTGCATTTATACTTTTATAACTTTTGTAATCACTTTCGGTTGCCAGCAGATGCTTTTCAAACGGATTGAATTCTTCATTAACTGCATAAACAGACATACAATTTGATAAAATTAAAATTGAAGAAACAATCATACATAAAATTTTCTTCATAAAATTCACCTCATTTTCATATATGAATAATATTATCA
>CAZGZZ010000033.1:0-21579 GCA_964530315.1 uncultured Lachnospiraceae bacterium | reverse complement strand
TTTTAATAAAGTCTTTCATTTTGTGAAAGGATATGTTATAATAAATGTATCAGGCTTTTATATTGAACGGTTTTTATACATATGTGCAAAACAGGGGATAGAACTTTTTGGAATAGGAAAAAGAACCTCGTCCGGTGTTGCTGTGTGTATAAATATAAAGGATTATAAAAAAATTCGGCCGATTGTTTTTGAAACAAAGGTCAAAGTGAGTATTTTAAAAAAATACGGATTACCTTTTTTATTAAAAAAAGCGAAAAAAAGGCGTGCCTTGTTTTTCGGAATACTGTTTTTGTCGGTTTTGTCATTTGCCGCATCAAATTTCATATGGGCGGTTGAAATAAAATCCGACAATTCCACAGTCAGCAATAAGCTTATAGAGGCGATTGATACCGCAGGTGTTCGTATCGGTGCGTATAAGCCATTTTTGCCAGACGGAGAAAAGATAAAAAACATTATAATGAACAATACGGACAATCTTGTCTGGGCGTGGGTTTATATCAACGGGACAAAGGCTTTGGTTGATTTTAAAGAGGGAATACAAGCACCCGATGTAATCGACAGAACAATCCCTTGCGATATTGTTGCACAAAGTGACGGTGTTATAACCGAAATTGTTGAAAAGAATGGTTCGGCAAGAGTGAATTGCGGAGACAGTGTCGCAAAGGGGGATTTGCTTATTTCGGGAACCTTGGAGCGTCCTGACGGAAGCTTGGGGACGGTTCACGCAATGGGCGATGTTTATGCAAGAGTGTGGCATGAAAAAAGCGGAGATTACAAACTGTATATCGAAAACAAAGTCCCGACGGGAAATAAGAAAGATTTTGTGACTGTCAAACTTTTTTCAAGATGTTTTGATTTTTTTCGGGATGAGGCTATAGATTATGAAAATTACTCCATAACCGAAAAACTTTATTTGCCGGAATTAGGGAAAAACAATTTTTTTGGTGTCGGATTTTATAAAAAGACCTACAGTGAGCAGAAAAGAAAAAAGGTCGGAATATCCAAAGAAGAAGCACTTGAATTTGCAAAGCACGATTTGGAAATGCAGATATCAAAGGAGCTTTTGCCCGGGTCGGTATTAAATAACAAAAATATTGTTTATGACCAGATAGATACCGAAACCATAAGGGTGACACTGACAATGGAATTTACCGAACAGATAGGCATAAAAAAACCGTTTATGTAAGTTAAGAAAGGAAGAATATCATTGAACCAAAGACAGGTTAATCTACCGGAGGGATTAAATACAGCAGATTTTTTCGGCAACTTTGACGCTAATTTGAAACTTATGGAAAAAGCATTGGGAGTCAGCATCGGTGGACGGGAAGATGTGATAAAAATTTCGGGAGAGGACGATGCGGTCGATAAATGTATAGATGTTATCGGGGTGTTGGTTGAAATTCTCGAAAAGGGAGAAGTAATCGACGAACAAAAAATTCTCTATGCAATAACAATGGTGCAGGAAAACGGCGGATTTGACATAAAGCTTCTCGGAGATGACTGCGTTGCGGTGAGTGCAAAGGGAACGCCTGTAAAGACCAAAACTATCGGACAGAAAAAATATGTTGAAAGTATGAAAGAAAACACCATTGTGTTCGGTATAGGTCCTGCAGGAACGGGAAAGACATATCTTGCTGTTGCAAGGGCGGTTACGGCTCTACGCAATAAAGAGGTTTCAAGAATTATTCTTACAAGACCGGCGGTTGAAGCTGGTGAAAAGCTTGGATTTTTGCCGGGTGATTTGCAAAACAAGGTTGATCCGTATTTAAGACCACTTTATGACGGAATGTATGAAATGCTTGGGCCGGACAGCTTTTTGAAAAATCAAGAAAGAGGCGTGATTGAGGTTGCTCCTTTGGCGTATATGAGAGGAAGAACGCTTGACAATGCCTTTATAATTCTTGATGAAGCACAGAATACAACACCGGAGCAGATGAAAATGTTCTTGACAAGAATAGGCTACGGTTCACAGGCAATAATCACCGGGGATATAACACAAATTGATTTGCCCGATGGGAAGAAATCGGGCTTGAAGGTCGCAAAAAAGGTTTTGGGCGATATTGAGGGCATAGCTTTTTGCGAATTTTCAGAAAAGGATGTTGTTCGTCATCCGTTGGTTCAAAAGATTATAAAAGCATATGAAAAATATGATTCGGAACAGGAGAAGAAGAGAAAAAATGACAGAGATACTGATAGAGAATATGTTGCAAGAGGCAGAAACAGACGATAGTATAAATTCTTTGATAAAAAAATGTGCTGATGCGGTTTTGGAGTATGAAAATTGTGATTTTGACGCAGAGATAAGCGTCAGTATAGTCAGTGAAGAAGAAATAAAAACGCTCAATTCGGAGTACAGAAACAAAAATGCCGTGACCGATGTTTTGTCATTTCCGATGCTTGAGGTTGATGAGGACGGGACACTTGTTTATGATGAGTGTGATTTTAACGGTGACAAAATTATGCTGGGAGACATTGTAATATGTGCAAAAAGAGCAAAGGAACAGGCACAAGCCTACAATCATTCATACGAAAGAGAAATTGCTTTTTTAACTGTTCATTCAATGCTTCATCTTCTCGGATACGACCACGAACATTCGGAGGATATGGAACAGGAAATGTTTAAAAAACAAAAAGAAATTCTCGATAAAATGGGAATTACAAGAGAACAGGCGTAACAATTCGGAGGAAACAAAAAATGATAGAAAACAAAAAAAATTACAAATCGGGTTTTGTTTCGATAGTCGGAATGGCGAATGTCGGAAAATCCACACTTTTAAATAAAATTGCGGGACAAAAAATCGCTATTATATCGGACAAGCCGCAAACAACAAGAAATAAGATTTTGGCAATACACACAACCGATGAAGAACAGATTATATTTACAGATACACCCGGTATTCATAAGCCGCACAACAAGCTCGGTGAGTTTATGGTTAAGACGGCGAACGAATCGATGAATGAAACCGATGTTATAGTTTTTATGGCTGATGCATCAAAGGGAATTCAAGATATGGAAAGAGAAATTGCAAAGGGCATTGCAAAACTCAACATACCGTGTATTTTGGTACTCAACAAAATAGATACAATGAGAAAAGATCTTCTTCTTCCGGTTATTGCGGATTATTCAAGTCTCTGTGATTTTGAGGCAATAATACCGATTTCCGCAAAAACGGGAGAAAGTATTGAAATTTTGATGAACAACATTCGTCAATATATCAACGAGGGTCCGCAGTATTACTACGACGATATGGTGACAGATCAGCCCGAAAAGCAGATTGCGGCAGAGATTATAAGAGAAAAACTTTTGTGGCTTCTTGATAAAGAAGTTCCGCACGGAATTGTTATCGAAATCGAAAAAATGCAGGAAAAGAAGAATGTGACCGCAATTAATGCAAGCATTTATTGTGAGAAAATGTCACACAAGGGAATCATTATAGGCAAAAACGGCGAAATGCTGAAAAAAATAGGAACTATGGCAAGAGCAGATATTGAGAAGATGCTCGATAAAAAAGTTTATCTCGATTTGTGGGTAAAGGTTAAGACAGATTGGCGTAACAACAATGCATTGATAAAGAATTTCGGATTTGAGTCGTAAGGTGTTAAAATGTTGACGGTTAAAACAAAGGGACTGATTTTAAAACAGTCCGATTTCGGGGAAACCAATAGGGTTTTGACGGTGTTTACAAAAGAATTCGGAATAATAAGAGCGTGTGCTTACGGTGCAAAAAGTATAAGAAATAAAAACAGTGCCTCAACACAGGTTATGACATATGCCGAATTTTTGTTTCAAAAAACAAACAAAGATATGATGAGTGTGCGTAATTCCGAAATCATAGACAGCTTTTTCGGAGTAAAAGAAGACATTGTAAAGCTTTCATTATGCGTTTATTTCGCCGATTTGGTTTATACACTTTTAAATACAAATTCACCCGATGAAGAAATGCTTGCATTGTTTTTGAATGCACTTTATGCACTTTCCTATAAAGATGCGGATGCGGAAAAAACGAGAACGGTTTTTGAGTTGAAAGCAATGTCGCTCGGGGGATATATGCCGAATATTTCCTGCTGTACAAAGTGTGGAACGGTTGAAAATATTTTTGCTTTTTCTCCGAAGAGTGGGGGAATTGTGTGCAGGGATTGCTCGCAGGCATCGGATATTTTGATAGATGCGGATGTTTATAATACCATTCGGTATATTCTTTTGTCCGATTCAAAGAAAATGCTTTCCTTTTCAGCTGCAAAAGAGGTTATGGAAAGGGTGTCGAAAATATCTGAAAAATATGTCGGCACAATGACGGAAAAAGAGTTCAAATCGCTTGATTATTATAAAAAAATGATGATTGTTTGAAGATGAGGAGGTTTTTATGAAAAGAAGAGACAAGTTCAATTATTATCTTGATATTGCACAGACGGTTGCCGAAAGGGGAACCTGCATAAGACGCAATTACGGTGCGATTATAGTACATAATGATGAAATTATATCGACAGGATATGTCGGAGCACCCAGAGGAAGAAAGAATTGCAGTGATTTGGGATATTGCATAAGACAACAGCTTAATATCCCCAGGGGCGAAAGATATGAAATGTGCAGAAGCGTGCACGCCGAAGCAAATGCAATTATATCGGCACCCAGGCGTGATATGATAGGTGCAACTCTCTATCTTGTCGGTCTTGAAGCTGATACAGGAGGAATTGTTGCAAATAGTTGTTGCTGTTCGATGTGCAAAAGAATGGTGATAAATTCCGGCATTAAAGAAGTTGTCATAAGAGATACAAATGATGAATACAGACGAATAGAAGTGGACGAATGGATTGAAAATGATGAGAGCCTTGAGGGCAAAAAAGGTTATTAAATCAGCATTTTTAACAAAAAAACCTTACACATTTTGAATAAAAAAAACAAAATATGCTTATTTACGGATTAATTTTATGAAATACAGCAAAAATATGATAAAAAGCCTTGACAAAAGGGAATATTTTGTATAAAATAACACAAGAGGGTTACAGACACGACCTTAAAGTAAATAAAATTTTTAGGAGGATAATTAATTATGAACAAGACAGATTTGATCGCAGCAGTTGCTGCTCAAGCTTCTTTGACAAAGAAGGATGCTGAAAAAGCTCTTTCGGCAGTTATCAATTCAATTACAAACGCAATGGCTGAAGGAGATAAGGTTCAGTTGGTTGGCTTTGGTACATTTGAAGTTAGAGAAAGAGATGCAAGAAAGGGTAAGAACCCAAGAACAGGCGAAATCATCGATATCCCTGCTTCTAAAGTTCCTGCTTTCAAAGCCGGTAAGGCATTGAAGGACATTGTTAACAAATAATGTTTATATATGGCGGTGCAATGTTTGTTGCACCGCTTTTTATAAGTAAAATGATAGTTTTGTTTTTGAAATATTATCAAAAGTGAAAATATACAAAAAAACAATATATGCCTTAATAAAAGAAGTGCATTTTGATTAGACAGATTTTTCGGCGTTTCTATTGACAAAAACAAGAAAAAAGTGTATAATTAAAAATGTTGAGGGCAATGGCGCCGACCGATTTATATCGGGGGTATTGTCTGAATTTTATGTGAAAATAGAGTTTAAATAAAACAAGAAGGCAAAGGCGCCCTATAATGCAATCTGGCATTTACGGCACCTTTATTTTTTTATAAAAATGCCTTGGTGTTTTATGTCAAAGGGAGAGTGTGAATATGTCAAACTGTGCAATTGTCGGAATTAACTGGGGTGACGAGGGAAAAGGAAGAATGGTGGATTTGCTGACCGAAAAGTACGATGTTACCGTGCGTTTTCAAGGGGGAGGCAATGCCGGGCACACAGTAATTAATGAAATGGGAAAGTTTGCACTTCACCTTTTGCCGTCGGGTATTTTCAGAAGCGGTGTGGTTAATGTTTTGGGAAACGGAGTTGCACTCGATCCCGAAAATTTGTGGAATGAGATAAAAACGGTCAGTGAGCAGGGGGTCAGCATTACTCCCGAAAACTTGAAGATAAGCGACCGTGCATCTTTACTTCTTCCGTGGCATCGTGATTTGGATGAATTGGAAGAAAAAAGGCTTGCGGATAGAAAGTTCGGTTCGACCAAACAGGGAATAGCACCCTTTTATTCGGATAAATATCAGAAAAAAACAATTCTTGCGGGAGAACTGTTCTACCCGGAGGAATTGGAGAAACATCTTTGTGAGCTTCTTGGATGGAAAAATCTTACGCTCACAAGGGTTTACGGTGCAGAGCCTTATACGATGGAAATGCTCAAAAAATGGATTAATGAAAGCTGTGAAAAAATAAAACCGTTTATTTGCAATACCGGAGCTTTTTTGAAAAAAGCTCAAAACGATGGGAAAAATATTCTTTTTGAAGCACAGCTTGGATCGCTCCGTGATTTGGATTACGGAATTCACCCATATACAACTTCATCAAACACAACAGCGGCATATGCTCCGATAGGTTCGGGATTGCCGTCGGCAAAGATTGATGATGTTATCGGTGTTGTGAAAGCATATTCTACCTGCGTTGGAGAGGGTCCTTTTGTGGGCGAAATGTTTGGTGAGGAAGCGGACAAGCTTCGTGAAGCGGGATTTGAATACGGAGCAAAAACGGGAAGACCGAGAAGAGTTGCACCGCTTGATATTGTTGCGACAAGATACGGTGTTGAGGTTCAGGGTGCAAGTGAGCTTGCACTGACAAAACTTGATGTCTTGAGTTATATGGATAAAATTCCCGTTATAACGAATTATGTGATTGACGGAGAAAAAACAGATGAATTTCCGTTCCCGACCGCATTGGACAAGGCAAAAGCCGAGATTAAATATTTTGACGGCTGGAAATGCGATATTTCAAAAATCCGCAAATGGGAAGAGCTTCCCAAAGAAGCGAGAGAATATGTTGAGTATGTGCAAAAGGCTGTCGGATGCAAAATTAAATATGTTTCGGTCGGACCGGAGCGTAACAGCATAATAATTAGATAAAACCGAAGAAGGATTTGTTATGGCATATAAAATAGTTAGAAAAGAAGATTTGAATTCACAGATATATTTGATGGAAATCGAAGCACCTTTGGTTGCGAAAAAAGCAGAACCGGGTCAGTTTGTGATTATAAGAATGGATGAAAAGGGCGAGAGAGTACCTTTTACAATAGCTGATTTTGACAGAAAAAAAGGAACGGTTACAGTCATAATTCAGGCTGTCGGAAAAACGACAAAAGATTTATCAAAGCTCAAAAGCGGTGACAGTGTGCTCGATTTTGCCGGACCTTTGGGAATGCCGACACCTCTTGACGGCTTGAAAAAGGTTGCTGTAATCGGCGGAGGATTGGGCACGGCAATTGCATATCCGCAGGCGAAAAAGCTTAAGGAAATGGGAGCAAATGTAACGGCAATTTCCGGATTTAAGAGTAAGGAATATATTATTTTGGAAAAGGAAATGCAGGCTGTATCGGATAAGCTTATAGTAACAACTGATGACGGATCAAACGGTGTCGGGGGATTTGTTACCGAAAGACTTTCGGATGAGCTTGAATCAGGAGAAAAATTTGACGAGGTTATTGCAATAGGACCTTTGAGGATGATGAAAGCTGTCTGTGATATCACTAAAAAATATGATATACCCACAACCGTTTCAATGAATCCCGTTATGATTGACGGAACGGGAATGTGCGGCGGATGTCGTGTTACGGTTGGCGGAGAAACAAAATTCGCCTGTGTTGACGGTCCGGATTTTGACGGACATAAAATCGATTGGGACGGTGCAATAAAGCGTCAGCAGATGTTCAAGAAATATGAAAAACGCTCCTGTGACGAGGGAAAATGCAGAATATTGGGAAAGGAGCAAAACTGATGCCTAATATGTCTAATGTGAAAAATCCGATGCCGCAGCAAGAACCGGATATAAGAAACAAAAACTTTTCGGAGGTTACTTTGGGATATACGGCAGAAATTGCCGTCAGTGAAGCACAAAGATGCTTGGGCTGCAAAACAAAGCCATGTATGAGTGGATGCCCTGTATCGGTCAAGATACCTGAATTTATAGCTCTTATGGCAAAGGGTGACTTTGACGGAGCATATGATAAAATCACAGAAACAAATTCCTTGCCTGCTGTCTGCGGAAGAGTCTGTCCGCAGGAAAAACAGTGTGAATCAAAGTGTGTGAGAGGTATTAAGGGAGAGGCTGTTGCTATAGGACGCCTTGAAAGATTTGCCGCAGATTATCATATGAAAAAGGGTGAGGATAAAATTTATCATCCCGAAAAAAACGGAAAAAAAGTTGCCGTTGTGGGTTCGGGTCCTTCGGGATTGACCTGTGCCGGAGATTTGGCAAAGCTCGGATATGATGTGACAATTTACGAAGCATTTCATACCGCAGGCGGGGTTTTGGTATATGGAATACCGGAATTCAGACTGCCGAAAGAAATTGTTGCAAAGGAAATAAAAAAGCTTGAATCACACGGAGTTAAGATAGAAACAAATACAATTATAGGAAAAACACTTTTTGTTGATGAGCTTCTGGAAGAAATGGGATATGATGCCGTTTATATTGCATCGGGAGCCGGACTTCCGTCGTTTTTGGGTATTGAGGGCGAAAGCTTGAACGGTGTTTATTCCGCAAATGAATTTTTGACAAGAATTAATCTTATGAAAGGCTACAAATTCCCTGAATATGATACACCGGTTTATATAGGCAAAAATGTTGCGGTGTTCGGTGGCGGAAATGTTGCGATGGATGCGGCAAGATGTGCAAAAAGACTCGGTGCGGAAAATGTATATATTATATACAGACGAGGAAAGGAAGAACTTCCGGCAAGAAAGGAAGAGGTTCTGCACGCCGAGGAAGAGGGCATAAGCTTTAAGCTTTTGCAAAATCCGAAAGAATTTATCGGTGATGAAAAGGGTTGGCTGACAGGTGTTAAGGTTATCGATATGAAACTCGGTGAACCTGATGCAAGCGGCAGAAGACGCCCGCAGGAAATAGAGGGAACAGAACATATTATTCCGATAGATACGGCGGTTATATCGATAGGACAGTCCCCGAATCCGCTTATCAAAAAGACAACCGACGGACTTGAAACAAACGGCAGGGGATGTATTGTGACCGATGAAAACGGTGCAACATCAAAGGCGTTTGTTTATGCCGGAGGAGATGCGGTAACGGGTGCGGCAACGGTTATACTTGCAATGGGTGCAGGAAAGACAGCCGCCGCCGCAATTGACGAAAAATTGAAATAAAGGAGTATTTCAAATGACGGATAAATATGAATCACCCTTGTCCTCAAGATATGCTTCCGATTATATGCTGACACTTTTTTCGGCAAGAACAAGGTACAAAACTTGGCGAAAACTGTGGGTTTCGCTTGCAAAAGCAGAGGCAAAGCTCGGACTGCCGATAACCGATGAACAGGTTAAACAGCTGGAGGAACATACGGATGACATAGATTTTGAGGTTGTAGCGAAAAGAGAAAAGGAAGTTCGCCATGATGTTATGGCACACATATATGCATACGGAAAAGCCGCACCGAAGGCTGCCGGAATTATTCATTTGGGTGCTACCAGCTGTTATGTTACCGACAATGCCGACCTTATAATATATCGTGATGCTTTGAAATATATAAAAGAAGAATTACTGACAGTTATAGCAAATCTTTCGGAGCTTGCACAAAAATATAAGTCTTTGCCGACTTTGGGATATACTCACTATCAACCGGCACAGCTTGTTACAGTCGGAAAGAGAATATCACTTTGGCTTCAGGATTTTTTGTCCGATGTTTCGGAGATAGATTTTGCAATTGAAAACATAAAATTTCTCGGTTGCAGAGGTACAACCGGTACGGAAGCAAGCTTTGCTGATTTGTTTGACTCGGATTATTCCAAAATAGACGAAATGAATCGCCTTATTGCTTCGGATTTCGGATTTTATGAATGTTTTGATGTTTGCGGACAGACATATCCGAGAAAGGTCGATTCGAGAATTTTGAATGCATTGTCTTCGGTGGCACAGAGCTGTTACCGTATGGCAAATGATATAAGACTTTTACAGCATGACAGACAGATTGAAGAACCGTTTGAAAAAAATCAAATAGGTTCATCGGCAATGGCATATAAACGAAATCCTATGAGGAGCGAAAGAATTTGTTCGTTGGCAAGATATTTGATGGCGGATGCTCAAAATGCACCGATGACCGCATCGGTTCAGTGGTTTGAAAGAACGCTTGATGATTCGGCAAACCGCAGGATTTCGATGCCGGAGGGATTTTTGTGTGCCGATGCTATATTGAGGCTTGCGCAAAATGTCACGGACGGACTTGTTGTAAATGAAAAGATAATCGCAAAAGCAGTCAGAGAGTATATGCCGTTTATTGCTACGGAAAATCTTTTGATGGAGGCTGTTAAAAAGGGCGGAGACCGCCAGGAACTTCACGAGATTATCCGCAGATGCTCCATGGAGGCAACAGCGAAAATGAAAAATGGTGAAGAGTGTGATATATTATCGCTCTTGGCATCGGAAAAGAAATTCGGCTTGAACATAGAAGAGATGAAAGAGCTTTTAAAGCCGGAATTATACATCGGAAGATGTCCGGAACAGGTTGATGCACTCTTGAAAAAAATCGAACCGATGATTTCTGGAGTAGTAAAAAAATCGGCAGAAATAAATCTTTAAATATATGAAATAATTTTGAAAGTGAGGATTATTATGACAGAAAACTTTAACAGAAAGATAATAACGGAGGACGGATGCGAATATTTCGGTTATGCTTTCGGAGATACAGCTGACAAGGTATGCGAAATTGTGTTTAACACTTCTATGGTCGGCTATCAGGAAATTGTTTCCGACCCGTCATACACATACCAGGCTGTTGTTATGACATATCCGCTGATAGGCAACTATGGTATATGCGACGAGGATTTTGAAACAGAGCATCCGACAATCGGTGCATTGATTGTTCGTGAGTATAATGATGAACCGTCAAATTTCAGAAGTAAGCAAACTCTTTCGATGTTAATGAAAAAATATAATATTCCGGGAATATACGGTGTTGATACACGCCAAATAACACGCTCAATTCGTGATTTGGGAAGCAGAAAGGTGCTTATCACAAATATGGAAACGAGCCTTGAAGACGGACTTGAAATTTTGAAATCGACCGATATTCCGACAGACGCCGTTTCAAAGGTAAGCAGAAATGAAAAGAAATTCTATCCTGCCGAAAATGAGCAATTTAAAATTGTTGCGATTGACTGTGGAATGAAACTTAATATTTTGCGTTCGCTTTTGGCAAAGGGGTGTTCGGTTACAGTCGTTCCGTGGAACACAACCGCCAAAGAAATCGAAAGTCTTAACCCTGACGGCATATTCATTTCAAACGGACCGGGAGACCCGACCGATGTTATGCAGACGATAGAAACAATTAAGGCATTGAGAGGAAAATATCCAATGTTCGGCATTTGTCTCGGACACCAGATTATATCTCTTTCATACGGTGCAAAAACATATAAATTGAAGTTCGGACACCGTGGCGGAAATCATCCGGTAAAAAATCTTAAGACAAACAGAATAGAAATCACATCTCAAAACCATTCCTATGCAGTGTCAAAGGACAGCGTTGCGGAAACGGAACTTGAGATTACACATATAAACCTGCTTGACGATACCGTTGAGGGTGTGAAATGTGAAAAGGACAAAGTGTTCTCGGTACAGTATCATCCCGAAAGTGCTCCGGGACCACAGGACAGTACATATTTATTTGACGAATTTATTGAGCTGATGAGAGGAGAAAACAAAAATGCCTAAAAGACAAGATATCAAAAAAGTACTCGTTATCGGTTCGGGACCTATTGTTATAGGTCAGGCGGCGGAGTTTGACTATGCAGGAACACAGGCGTGTCTTGCTTTGAGAGAAGAGGGCTATGAGGTTATATTGTGCAACTCTAACCCCGCAACAATTATGACTGATACAACAGTAGCCGATAAGGTTTATATGGAGCCTTTGAATTTAGAATATGTCGCAAAGATTATAAGACACGAAAGACCCGATGCAATATTGCCGGGAATAGGCGGCCAGACAGGTCTTAATCTTGCTATGCAGCTTGAGAAAAAGGGCATTTTGAAAGAATGCCGCACAGAACTTCTCGGCACGAAAAGCACAAGTATAGAAAGAGCCGAGGACAGGGAACTTTTCAAGGAACTTTGTGAATCGCTCGGTGAGCCGGTGCTTCCGTCGGATATTGCAAATTCAATTGAAGAGGGATTAAGGGTTGCAGAGGATATAGGTTATCCTGTTGTTTTGCGTCCTGCATTTACTCTCGGAGGAACGGGCGGCGGATTTGCCGACAATGAAGAGGAATTTTTGCAAATAATGAAAAACGCTCTTGCACTTTCTCCCGTTCACCAGGTATTGATAGAAAAGAGTATCAAGGGATATAAGGAAATTGAGTATGAGGTAATAAGAGACTCAAACGATACAGCAATAGCAATTTGTAATATGGAAAACCTTGACCCTGTCGGCATACATACAGGAGACTCTATTGTTGTATGCCCGTCGCAGACACTGACAAACAAGGAATATCATATGCTTCGTGACAGTGCATTAAAGATTATCCGTGCATTGGAAATCGAGGGCGGATGTAATGTTCAATTTGCACTTGACCCGAAATCATTCCAATATTATTTGATTGAGGTAAACCCGAGAGTTTCCCGTTCGTCTGCACTTGCATCAAAGGCAAGCGGATATCCGATTGCAAGAGTATCAGCAAAAATCGGTATAGGAATGACACTTGATGAAATTCAGATTGCAAATACTCCGGCTTCCTTTGAACCTACATTGGACTATGTGGTAACAAAAATGCCGAGATTCCCGTTTGATAAATTTACAGATGCAAACAACAAGCTCGGAACTCAAATGAAAGCTACCGGCGAAGTTATGTCAATAGGCAGAAATTTTGAAGAAAGCTTATTAAAGGCTATTCGTTCACTTGAAATTGGAGTTTGGCATTTGTATAACAAGAAGTTTGACGATGTCGAAACAAAAGAATTGCTTGAATATATCGAAATTGGAACGGATGACAGAATTTATGCCATTGCAGAGCTTTTGAGAAGAGATGCATCGATAGATGAAATATGCAATATAACAAAGATAGACAGATTTTTTGTTCGTAAGCTCAAAAATATTGTTGATGAAGAAAATGATTTGAAGAACAATCCGAAAAACAGTGAAGAATTGAAAAAAGCAAAGAAAATGGGATTTTCCGACAGAGAAATCGCAAGACTTTGGGACACATCCGAGGATGAAGTTTTCAAGATGAGAAAGGAAGCTTCAATATTCCCGGTTTATAAAATGATAGACACCTGCGCATCGGAATTTGACAGCTACATTCCTTATTTCTATTCGACATATGAGGGGGAAAACGAATCAAAAATTTCCGACAGGAAAAAGGTTATAGTTTTGGGCTCGGGTCCTATCAGAATAGGTCAGGGTGTTGAATTTGACTATTCAACCGTTCATGCCGTTAAAACAATAAAGGCAGAGGGAATAGAAGCTATTATCATAAATAATAATCCCGAAACCGTTTCAACAGACTATACAACAAGTGATAAGCTTTACTTTGAACCGCTCACACCGGAAGATGTTATGAATATTATTGAACTTGAAAACGCTGACGGTGTTGTCGTTACATTGGGCGGTCAAACAGCTGTCAATCTTGCAGAACCGCTTGCGAAAAGAGGCGTTAAGATAATCGGAACAGATTGCGATGCCATTGACAAGGCTGAAAACAGAGATTCATTTGAAAAGCTTTTGAAAGAACTCGGAATACCACAGCCGAAAGGAAGAGCTGTAACAAATATTGAGGATGGCATAAAAGCGGCGGAAGAAATAGGATATCCTGTGTTGGTTCGTCCGAGTTTCGTTCTCGGCGGAAGAGCAATGCAGATTGTCGCAAAGGAAGAAGCGTTGCGTCATTATTTGAAAACTGCGGTTGAAATCGATGAGGATAAGCCTGTATTGGTTGATAAATATATCAGAGGTAAAGAACTTGAGGTTGACGCTATTTGTGACGGAAAATCGGTTTTTGTTCCGGGAATTATGGAGCTTGTTGAAAGAACAGGTGTTCACTCCGGTGACTCTATAAGTATTTACCCAACATACAGCGTTTCGGAAAAAGTTAAGAAAACAATTCTTGAATATACGCAAAAATTGGGATTGGGAATAGGAATTGAAGGACTTTTCAACATACAGTTTATTGTTGATGAAAATGAAGATGTTTACATAATCGAGGTTAATCCCCGTTCGTCAAGAACGGTGCCGTTCCTTTCAAAGGCAACAAGCTACAGTCTTGCGGATATCGCAACAAAGGTTATGCTCGGAAAGAGTCTTGCGGAGCAGGGAATATATGAAACATATCCTATAGAAAAGCTTCGTTATTATGTAAAAGCTCCGGCATTCTCATTCTCAAAGCTTAACGGTATGGATTCTTATCTGTCACCTGAAATGAAATCAACAGGTGAAGCAATCGGTTATGACGATAAGTTCCCGAGAGCGATGTATAAGGCATTGACCGCATCGGGTATGAAGCTTCAAAATTACGGAACTGTTTTTGTAACACTTGCCGATGAGGACAAGGAGGAGGCTCTTCCGCTTGTTAAGAGATTTTATGATATGGGCTTCAACATTGAGGCAACTGTCGGAACAGCTGAATTTTTGAAAGAAAACGGAATTAAAACAAGAATTTTGAGAAAGCTTTCGGAAGGAAGTACGGAAATTCTTGATGCTATCCGTGCAGGATATGTAAGCTATGTTATCTGTACCCGTGCAATTCTTTCGGGTGTTCACTATGAGGACGGTGCGGCAATAAGAAGAACCGCAACTCAAAACAACATCACAATGTTCACATCGCTTGATACTGTAAATGTTCTGCTTGATGTCCTTGAAGAAATGACAATCGGAATATCCACAATAGATGCAAAATGAGGGATAGAAAATGAGAGATTATAAGGTTGAATTTGAAAACAGAGTTAATTTTATAAAAAAGCAGTTAAAGGACAGTGGTGCAAATGGTATAATTTTCGGCAACAGCGGAGGAAAGGACTCCGCTCTTGTCGGGATTCTCTGCAAAGCCGCTTGCGAAGATACTTTGGGCGTTATTATGCCTTGTACCTCAAAACGCAATTATGATGAAGACACTGAAGATGCGATAAAAATTGCAAAGCAGTATGATATAGAAACAAGAACTGTTGATTTGACGCCCGTTAAGGAAGCAGAGATGAAAGCTATTGAAGATATTACATCATTTAACAATGCGGCTTTGGCAAATATGGCACCCCGTATTCGTATGTTGACTCTTTATGCTATAGCGGCAAGCGAAAACAGACTTGTTGTAGGAACGGGAAACAGATGCGAATTTTATGTAGGTTACTTCACAAAATGGGGTGACGGCGGTTGTGATTTCAATCCGATATCCGACCTTAATGTGACGGAAATTTACGAATTTTTGCGTTATTTGAACGCTCCCGAGTTTATCATAAAAAAAGCACCATCAGCTGCACTTTTTGACGGTCAGACGGATGAGCAGGAAATGGGCGTTACTTATGCGGAGCTTGAAGCTTATATAAACGGAGAAACAATTGATGCGGACAAGGCATCGAAAGTTGAGCGTCTCCATAGAATAAGTGAGCATAAGAGAAACGGTATCACTCATTATAAAAACTTAATGTAATTAAAAACCTGAATTTCACAATTTTGTGAAATTCAGGTTTTTTGTTTTATCTTAATTGAGCATTCAGCTTATATTCAAGATCCTTGATTGTTTTTGTCATAATTTTGTTTATTTCTTCACTTGTCAAGCTACGGTCTTGTGCTCTGTAGGAAACATTGTAAGCAACGCTTTTTTTGCCTTCCGGAATTTGAGCACCCTCATAGACATCGAAAAGACTGATACTCTCAAGCAATGCACCTGATGCCTTTTTAATAACCTTTTCGATTTCTCCGACAGGAGTTGTTTTGTCAATAAGCATAGCAATATCTCTTGTAACCCCGGGGAATTTAGGTAATGCCTTGAATTTGATTTCATCATTTATTGCGTTGAACATTTTTTCAAATGAAATCTCGGCAACATAACATTTTTCATCAATTTCAAAGTTTTTAAGAACATTCGGATGAATTTCGCCTACAGTTCCGACACATTCGTCATTAATATAAACCTTTGCACATCTGCCTGGGTGGTAGGTCGGATTTTCACTGTCTTGAATATAAGAAACACCGCTTATATTCATATTTTTGAACATAGCCTCCAGGACACCTTTCATATCAAAGAAATCCACATCACCATACATTCCCAAAGTGACGATTTCGGGCTCATTTGGGAGATTTCCCTTTTCGGTAGGAATGTATATTGTCGCAAGTTCAAAGAGCTTTGCGGAGGTGTTCTGGTGATTATAATTGTATGAAAGAGCAGACAACATACTTGCAACGGAGGTCGTTCTCATAATCGATGTGTCCTCTCCGAGCGGATTGGTTATGGTAACGCATTTGCGAAGCTCACTGTCCTTCGGAATAAGAAGCTTATCGAAAATTGACGGTCCGGTAAATGTGTATGTGCAAATCTCATTCAATCCCTGTGCCGTCAAAAGTGCGGAAATTCTGTTTCTTGCGGATTGAACGGGTGTGAGTCTGCCTCGTGTTGCATTTCCCGAAAGAGCAGTTACGGGAATTTTATCATAACCGTAAAATCTTGCGATTTCTTCGGCAATATCGGCTTCCGCTTCAATGTCGGGTCTGAATGTCGGTGCAACAGCGGTCATATTCTCTTCGTCGATTTCAAATTCAAGTGTTTTTAAATAAGAAATCATTTCATCTGTAGGAATATTTGTTCCCAAAAATGCATTTATTTTATCGGGGCGGAGCTTGTGAACCTTTTGTTCCTTTTGTTTATTGTAAATATCAATCAAACCGCCGACAATTTCGCCGCATTCGAACATTTCAACAAGCTCACAGGCTCTTTCCAAAGCAGGGAGAGCGTTGTTTGTATCAAGACCCTTTTCATATTTTGAAGATGCTTCTGTTCTCAAACCGATTCTTTGAGCGGTAAGACGAACCGATGAAGCGTCAAATGTTGCGGACTCGAAGATAACGGTTGTTGTGTCGTCTTTAACTTCGGAATTAAATCCGCCCATAACACCTGCAACGGCAACTGCTTTTTCACCGTCTGATATAACAAGGTCATTTGAAGTAAGAGTTCTGTCCTGTTCATCAAGTGTTTTTATTGTTTCTCCGTCTTTTGCATCTCTGACAACGATTTTGTTCTGTGCCAAATCTCTCAAATCAAATGCGTGCATCGGTTGACCGTATTCAAGCATAATATAGTTTGTGATATCCACAATGTTGTTGATTGAACGAACACCGCAGGCACGAAGTCTTGAAACCAACCATTTAGGGGAAGGACCGATTTTTACATTTTTTACCATTTTAGCACAATATCTCATACATTTGTCGGGATTCAAAACCTCAACAGAGAGTGTATCACCGATATTTTCCGAGTTTTCGCTATATGTGGGTTTTTTGAGGCTGAACGGACGCTTAAATGTTGCGGCGGTTTCCCTCGCAAGTCCGATAACACTGAAACAATCGGGACGGTTTGAAGTGATTTCAAATTCAACAACATCCTCGTTAAGTCCGAAATAATCTCTGATATCCGTTCCGATAGGTGTATCGTCAGGAAGAATCAAAATTCCGTATTCAGGTTCATATCCGAGGTCAGCCGGTGAGATTCCGAGTTCATCGTGCGAACAGAGCATACCGTTTGATTCAACGCCTCGAATTTTACCTTTTTTGATTTTTATATTGCCCGGAAGAAAAGCACCGTCAAGTGCAACCGGTACAATTATATTCGGCTTAACATTGGGAGCACCGCAAACTATTTGAAGTTCATCTCCTGTGCCGGCATCGACCGTGCAGATATGCAGGTGGTCACTGTCGGGGTGGTCAACGCAAGTCAAAACTTTACCTGTAACAACATTTAAAAGATTATCTCCGGCATTTTCTATGCCCTCAACCTTTGAACCCGACATAGTAAGAGCGTGGACATACTGTTTGGGAGTAATGCCGCTCATATCGGTATAATCATTAAACCAACTCATTGGTACTTTCATTTATTATCATTCCTTTCACGAAATAAGATTAAAACTGTTTTAAGAATTTGAGGTCGTTTTCATAGAATAATCTGATATCATCAATTCCGTATTTACGCATAACCATTCTTTCAAGACCTATTCCAAACGCAAAACCGGAATAAATTTCGGGATCAATTCCGCAGTTTGCAAGAACTTTCGGATGAACCATACCGCAACCGAGTACTTCAATCCAGCCCTCGCCCTTGCAGACACGGCAACCCTCGCCGCCGCAAACGAAGCAAGCAACATCAAGCTCGGCAGACGGTTCGGTGAAAGGAAAGTGGTGAGGACGGAAACGAACCTTACAATCCTCGCCGTACAATGATTTCATACAAGCTTCCAATGTGCCTTTCAAATCAGCCATTGTGATACCCTTGTCAACAACCAATCCCTCGATTTGGTGGAAAACAGGAGAGTGTGTAGCATCTGAAGCATCACTTCTATATACAATGCCGGGGGCTATGATTCTTATAGGCGGCTTTTTGTTTTCCATAACACGAACCTGCATCGGAGATGTTTGTGTTCTCAAAACGATGTTATCTTCAATATAGAATGTGTCTTGAGTATCTCTTGCAGGATGGTTTTTCGGGATATTTAATGCTTCAAAGTTATAATAATCTGTTTCAACCTCCGGACCCTCCGCAACCTCAAAACCAAGACCGATAAAGATTTCTTTGAATTCGTTCAAGGTTTTTGTGAACGGGTGAAGAGAACCTATGTCGGGAGTTTTTCCGGGCATGGTTACATCAATAACTTCTTCCTTTAATTGTTTGTTTTGAAGCTCTTCTTCAAGCTCCTTTTTTCTTTCGTCGATTTCGTTGTTTAGAAAATCTCTGATTTCATTTGCCAATGCGCCGATAATCGGTCTTTCTTCAGCCGACAATTGACCCATACCTTTCAAAACAGATGTTAATTCGCCTTTTTTGCCGAGATATTTAATTCTGATATCCTCTAATATATCAAGGCTTGCGGCGGTTTTTAACATTTCTTCTGCGGAAACTTTAATTTGCTGCAGTTTTTCTTTCATTTTGTTCAATCCTTTCTTTTGTTTTTAGTGCAGGGTAAAATAAAAACTAAAAAAGTCCCTGCAAAAGCAGGGACGAAATAACTTCCGTGGTACCACCCAGATTCCCGAAAAATTCGGGCACTTAATTTATGCGGATAACGACGCAACCCGTTGCCGACTACACACAATGAAGCTTCACCGACAAAGCTCGGAAACGAAGGTTCAGCCATATTCTTACCGCAACGGCTCACAGCCCATGACCGTCACTCTCTTTTGGGGATATATGACCTACTGAATTTCTTCACAGCCTTTTATTCAATTCAAATGTTATTTTATCATATTTTGTTCTGTTTTTCAAGTCTTTTCGATAAAAAAATAAATGTTTTACTAAATTTATATGAAAAGAAATATCTTTTTTTTTAAAGAACCGGGCGAGAAAGAGAATATCTTTATAAAAAAATTTAAAATAAAGGTGATTCAGAACAGCCATACGACCCCAAAGAAGTCTCCGGCGAGCATCACTGAATTACCTTTCGAGACTATGGTATCACAAAATGAACCGGAAGTTAAGAAAAATATTGCAACAGAAATATATGACAACATAAGAAAGTATATAAAAAGTCAGAAAATTTCTTTTTCGGTACAATATATTAACGATTTCGGAAGGCAGTGCAAAATTTGCATTTAATGCGGGAAAAGCGGACAGAAACGCTTCAATTGATGCGAAATATGCACAGGTTAATGAAGCGGTTATTTATGACGGGGGACTGATACAGAACCACAACACGGAAGTTATGCCGGCAGAAACAAACGAAGTGCTGGAAAAGCTCGGAAAAATGTTTGGCGTTACGGTTGAGGTGCAAGATAAAGTTTATGGGAATGTTGGCGTCGATATTAACGGCGATGTTAGTTACTGTAGCTAACAATATGGTTTTGTCGGTATATGGGAAAACCAGTCCTCAATATTATATAAATCAAATAGATAAAAATATAGACAATGTTATACTTATAAATAAAATAAGGACCCGAGAGTTACTTAATGCAGCAAGGCTCCAATTGCCTGCCGGGTTAAATAACCTCAAGCCCAATTACGTTATACATAAAAGTAAGAGAGTTGTCAAGAGTAAATTTTCAAAAAATTCAAAAAATGATATTGAGGTCAACGGTTCATACGGAAACGGTGAAGTGAAATTGTCATATAACAAGATGATAAAGAGCGGAAATGTCGGTGAAGCGGCAATGTTTATTATAAACCACGAAATCGCACACAGAGTGCAGGAGCTTGCACCGAAAGAATATCAAAAGTTCAGAGATATTGCACTTGATGTGGCGATTACGGGGGACAGGACGGTATATATTAATTCGTATGCGGAGAGATTAGGATTGACATATGATGAGGCGTGCGATGAAATTGTAGCCGATGTTGCGGGAAATGAAAAGTTTGCACAAAAGTTTGCCGAAAGAGATATCGGAACAGCGGAAAAGGTTAAAAATTGGATAAAGGATATTTTGGATAGGCTCGGACTTTGGAAATACACAGAAAGCGAGAGATTGTATCGTGTATGGGAAAGAGCGGTTGAAAAGGCTCAAAAGCAGATTGAAAAAAATAAAACAAATTCGAGCAATGTTAATAAAAAAGGAAATGTAAAATATTCAATAAACGAAACTTTTTATGAGAATTTTGACAGGTGGATTGAAGACGGGAAACCGGATAGAAAAGTCTTGACGGTCGGAAATACATCCGAAGCATTAAAAAGTATTGGAGTAAAGGAACAAACGATAAAATGGGACACGACCAAAATAAATAAAATATTGAAAAAAACAGCTATTTGGAGGCTTCAATAGTTAAAGCAAATACCGCAGATGATTGAAGAACCAATATTGATTATGCAATCAAAACATAGTGAATCAAGAATATTATTATTCGGTGAAGTTTATGACGGTGATGGATTGCCCATAATGGCTGTTTTGGAACTTTTACCATCAGCGGGTAAAAAAGGTGAAATAATTCTTGATGAGATTAAAGTTGCAAGTGTTCACAGCAGAAAAAATCAAAATAACCCGACAGATATGACACAAACACAAAATCTGATTAATTCAAGTGATATTTTATGTGTTGAGCCTAACCAAAAAAGAACCGAGCAATGGTTAATGCGGACTAGGCTGCAATTGCCGTTTGGCATAACCACACTCGGTTCGATGAAGGGTATAACATATCCCAAGACTTTTGTCAATACGAAATATGAAAAAAATTCGTCTTTAGCTGACTATAAGGTCAATTTAGCTACGAAGTAATTTGGCGTGCAAAGCAAATTTAGCAAAAAAAAACATACTGAAAATTTCAGTATGTTTTTTGGTGGGAGAGGATGGATTCGAACCATCGAAGCGAGACGCAACAGATTTACAGTCTGC
>CAZGZZ010000032.1:0-24290 GCA_964530315.1 uncultured Lachnospiraceae bacterium | reverse complement strand
ACCTGCGGCCCTCTGGTCCCAAACCAGATGCGCTACCAAACTGCGCTACATCCCGCTTTCTCTGTCCTCAACCGACGACTTGATAATAATAACATATTATCGAAATATAATCAACGGTCAAAAAATGACGATTTAAAAAAATAATCAAATTATTCTCTTAAAATCTCTTTTATTCGTCAAATATCTCAATAAATCATTTTTTTTAAAAAATCTTTAGAAATAAATAATAATATAAAAATACTGACTATACCGATATATCTGTAAAGCTTATCAACGATGAATTCAAAATCAAAACCGGATAGGAAGAATGCGGATGTAACAGTTATTAAATTAGCGGTTCTTTTGGGTATATGTTCCGATATTTTTGATGACAGGGCATATGCACCGGACACAGCGGTTGTGAGCATAGACACAAAAATTGTTATGCTGTAGAGATAACCGATTATTTTTGATTGACGCATGGCAATTGTTAAAAGCGGCATTGTTCCGAGCGATACTTTTCCGTAGTATATGCATATTACGGAATATAAAAGAACGAGAATGGGGAACAGTTCAAAAAAAGTTATCAGTGCGGTTTTTTTTGCCGTTTTTTTATCGCATTCGTCCGAAAGTATGCAAAGAACGGGAATTGCGGTCAAAAGATTGTAGCTTGAATATGATATTGATGAAATACTCCATTTAATTTCAGGTTTAAAAACATTGACATAAAGCTCTCTGAAAAATATTATATATAATCCGAACAAGAGAATAGAGAATATTATTATAATCGATAAAAAACTTTGAACTTTTGTAAAACTTTTGTATCCGCCCGATATTATTAAATGTGTTAAAAACATCATAATTGTAACGCCAAATGATTTTTTTACGCAGAAAAGCTCCAGCAGAAGCTCTCCGAAACCGGAAAACATAGAACAAAGAATAACGAGCATAAAACCATAGGATATTACGGTGCTGAGTATTGCGAGCGGTTTATTCATAATATTAAAAAAATATTTATCTGCCGTGCGGATATTCATTTCGGCGGAGCGGAGCGTAACAGCGTAAAGAACAAATGAAAAAATAAACGCACAAAGAATTGTGCCGAAAAAGCCTGCTTTTGAATATTTTGAAAAGTAGAAAAGAATTTCACTGCCGGAGGCAAAGCCTGCCCCGATTAGACCCGATATGAACACACCCGAAACAATAAAAGCTTTCTTCAAAAAAATCACCCCTTGCAAATTATATGCAACGGGTGATAAAAAATTACATTCTTGAAATTGCAAGGACTTTAAATTCAACAACATCATTAGGTGTTGTAACCTTAACAATGTCACCAACTTTTTTTCCGAGCAAAGATTTTCCGACAGGAGATTCAATGGAAATCATATCATTGTCCGGGTCGGATTCAACGGTGCTGACAATAGAGTAATCAAGATCTTCATCATACTCGACATCCAAAAGAGTAACTTTTGAACCGAGACACACCGCATCCGGGGTGATTTCGTCTTCGCTGATTACTCTTGCGTGTTTTACTATATCGTCAAGCACAAGTATTCTTTCTTCAACTTCAGCCTGTTCTTTTTTTGCCTCATCATATTCAGCGTTTTCCGACAAATCGCCGAAGCCTCTTGCGATTTTTATCTTCTCGGAAACTTCAGGTCTTCTGACGGTTTTCAATTGATCAAGCTCATCCGTCAATTTCTTCAAGCCTGCATCACACGCCAATATAATTTCTTTTTGTTCTGTCATATTAAACATCTCCTTAAAAGTAGTACTTTTGCACACTCATGGACGCCAAACATTGTTCTATTTTAACACAATGATTAAAATTTGTCAATAATTTTGAGAAAATTGTTATAATAATATATGCAATCTGCCGAATATTTATTAGTTTCAAAGTTAAAAATATAATCTAAACGCATATTACATTGTTTGTAATCAAAGAAAAAGAGGAAGTGTTATTTTGGATAGAAAAACGATAAAAGAAATGTTTGAAAAATATTACGGTGAAACAAGCGGCGAAATATATTGTGTAAAAATGGGACACGGTGTAAAACTCTTTGGAAATTTCTCGGAACAGACAGAAATTTTTGAGGGAGGAATAAGCCTTTCAATTAATACCGGTATGGCAATTTCGTTGAAAAATGATAACAAATTTGACATAATACAATCAAATAGGGACATAAAATATAGAGTTGATTTTAATGACAGTGAAAATAGAATGGACAACAGTGAATTGAAGAGGATAAAAAAGATATGTGCCATATCAAAGGGGACACTAAAAGGTGGTAATATTTTAATTTTGATTGACAGCGATGAGTTAACAAAGCCTTTAACAACGCTGATGTGCGGATTGGAAATCGCAGGAGCTGAAAAAGTTCCCGATTTAGAAAAAGTATGCTGTATGACAGATGAATTAGACGATGAAAAAAATACATTTTTACCTGCAGAGCTTTATGGAAGAAAGAATACTTTGATATACGGAAGAAAAAACGGAATCTGGGAATATTTGCCGTTTAATATGGAGGGGTATAAAATCATTTTGGCATATGCCAACATAAAAGAAGTCAACATAAATAAGATATCAAGTGAAGAAAAATTCAAAGATTATATAAAAGCAGAAGAAAAAAGAACAGAGATTTTGAAAAAAATAATAAAAGAGAAAAAATGTGTATGCGATGAGGTAGGAGCAATTTTAAACAACAGTCATTCGGAATTGTTAAAGCTTCTCGGTCGGAGTGGGGAGGAACTCGATAAAATGTACCGAACAGCTGTTGATACGGAGATTTGTGTATGTTGTGTGCCTATTTATGAGAAAGGGGGAATATGTACAATTGTGAAAAATGAGCTGGTTGACGATTACACAAGAATTATTTCCTGCGAATATCAAAAAAAGGCAGGAGAAAAACCTGCCCTTTTTATTTGTGACAGCGACGATAGCTGTGTTTTGATTTAATTAAACATTAAATCTGAACAAAACAATGTCTCCGTCTTTCATAACATATTCTTTTCCCTCCGAGCGGACAAGACCCTTTTCTTTTGCGGCAACCATAGAACCGCATTGCATAAGATCATCGTAAGCAACAACTTCCGCACGGATAAAACCTCTTTCAAAATCGGAGTGGATTTTTCCTGCGGCTTGGGGAGCTTTTGTTCCCTCTGTTATTGTCCAGGCTCTGACTTCAGGTTCTCCGGCTGTGAGATAGCTTATCAAACCCAAAAGCTTGTAGCTTGCTTTAATCAAACGATCCAGACCGGATTCGCTCATACCGAGTTCCTGCAAAAACATTTCTTTTTCCTCGGGGTCAAGCTGTGAAATTTCTTCTTCAATTCTTGCCGATACGGGCATAACCAAAGAATTTTCTCCCGATGCGATTTCTTCAACTTTTTTAACATATGGGTTGTTTTCAATACCCTTTGAAAAATCGTCCTCCGATACATTGGCGGCATACAAAACGGGCTTCATTGAAATAAGTGCTATTTCCTTTAAAATAAGCTCTTCTTCGGGAGTATATTCAAGACTTCTTGCCGGTTTTCCGATTTCCAATGCGGACATAACTCTTTCCAAAAGAGCCAGCTCCGATGCAAGGCTTTTATCGCCCTTCATTAGCTTTTTGGTTCGCTCAATTCTTCTTTCAAGAATTTCGATGTCGGAGAAAACAAGCTCCAAATTGATTGTTTCTATGTCTCTTGCTGGGTCAACTGAACCATCGACATGAGTAATGTTCGAGTCCTCAAAACAACGAACAACATGAACGATAGCATCAACCTCTCTTATGTGGGAAAGAAATTTGTTTCCGAGACCCTCTCCCTTTGAAGCTCCTTTAACAAGTCCGGCAATGTCAACAAATTCTATAAATGCGTGAGTGATTTTTTTGGGGTTGTACATCTTTGAAAGTGCATCTATTCTTTCGTCGGGTACATCAACAATGCCGACATTCGGCTCAATGGTGCAGAATGGGTAGTTTGCGGATTCGGCACCTGCCGGTGTTATTGCGTTGAAAAGTGTTGATTTTCCGACATTCGGTAAACCTACTATACCTAATTTCATTTTATCAAATCTCCTTGTTAAAGGGCGTTTTTATGAACCCTTGATTTTATTGTCTTTTGTTTTGCATATTTGATTATAACACGCTCGCAGAAAAAAGTCAATCGAATGTAGGTAAATTAAATATAACATATCTGTCAATGATGTGTTACACATTTTATGATAAATGGATATAAACGAAAAAATGACAGCCGAATCGACTGTCATTTTTTTGTGTTTTTTGGTTAAATACCGGTTGAAAATCCGTCGATTAAATAACTTCCGTCATTTTGTCGTTGAAGCATCACATAAAATGATGTTTGTGTTGTGTTCGGGTCAAAAACAGAGATTTCGCCTGGTATCATATTGACGCTTACGAACACATTAAAATTATTCGATGATTTTGCATATTCCGTCGGAGTAATATCCATTGTCAGAAGCGTGGCTTTTTTCATACCAAACACGCTGTTATCCTTAAAATAGGTATCTATACAATTTTTAGTACAATAGTGTTTCATAGTTTCAAACTGTTCTCCGGAAAAGAAACTGAAAAATCGAGACACAGTAAATTCCGGAGTGTTATATTCATAATAATCTATAAGATTCTTTTCTGAATTTATCGGATTGCTTTCTGCTACGATTATTTCTCCGTTTTTGTCATAGATGATATAGTCAAATTCGTAAAGCTTGTTATTTTCATCACGCCTGTTTGTGTAACCGTAAAGCATATAGTTTATATCTTTCAATGTAACATATGTCAGTGAATTTTTTAGAATCGGGACTTGTTTTAGGCTCATACTTGTTACAATAATGATTTTTTCGATAGAATTATTTATGTAATCATCATAGCTTATATGCTGTAGCTTCATAAAGCTTCCGCCTATTTTTAATTGATATTTACCTGATGTTCCTTGATAATATGCCACTATAACATCTATTGTTCCGTTGTTCCACTGTATATCAACAATACCTTTGTCTTTCGGCATTGTTTCTTCAAGGATTTCACGAAGCGGAACATACACCTCGCCGTTTTTGATAAAAGGCTTGTTTGCAAGCTCGATTTTTTCGCTGTTATTCAGAATGTTAATCGTGTAATCATCTTTTGTCAAATCTGTCAAAATTCCGCTTGCAAATACCGTTGTTGAGAGCATAATCACCGCTACAAGTACCGATATTATCGACATAAATTTGCTTGTTGTTTTCTTGTTTCTAATTATAGTAAACCTCCTTTTAATCGTCTTTTTTTCGCTTGCCATCTGTGTTGTAAGCGGTCGCAAAGCGCTTTTTGAATTTGCAACCAAATCTAAAATCATACTCATATAATTGTTTTTCTCATTATCCGATAATTTGCTCGTTACCGCAAAATCGCAGGAAATCTCGCACTCCGTATCAATCTGCATTGACACGACATACACAAATGGGTTAAACCAATGCACACTTGATACTATCATCGCAAACCATTTGTATAAAATATCGCCCCGTTTGTAATGCGTCAGCTCGTGCATAAGAATGTAATTCATATCACTTTCCGCAATTTCGGTGTCGGGTAAAAGCAGAGTGGGCTTGAAAATTCCAACAATCAGCGGTGCGTCAAGCATATCGGTTTTGCGTACCGTTAAGCGTTTCGGAATGTTCTGAATATCCGTATCAACCTCCGAATTTTTATGTGTTGCCACCAAAAACAAATTGTATTTTATAATTTTAGCAAGCAATATCGCAATCATTCCCAAAAGCCAGATATTTGCTAAATAATAAAATATATTTTGCGGTAATTCTATTTGAGGTATTGATAAATTTTTCGTTTGTTCCGGAATTTGCACATCGGCTGTTTGACTATCCGTTTGCGGTACTTCCGTTGTGATATTGTCCGCCGGATTTACCGAAACGACGGGAATGTCGGGGGTACGGCTCGGAAGATTGAAATGTACCGGCAAAATCATTACGATTAAAACCGTCAGCCAGATGTAATACTGCCATCTCGGACTGAATAATTTTCGTGTAATAGGTTTTACGCACAGCAAAAATACCGATAAAACACTTCCGACCGCAGACATTAATAGTATGCTTTTGAATATTTGTATGAACATAGAATCACCTCCTACAGATTAAATAACTTTCGGATTTCGTCTATATCTTCCTTTGACATTTCATCGCTTTTGAAGAGCGAAACTGCCAAATCCTTGACAGAGCCGTTATAAAGTTTTTGAACAAAGGATTTTGTCTGTGATTTTGTGTAAGCATCCTTGTCAAGAATAGGTGTATAGTGGTTCACATTGTTTTCTTTATGACATTTAACCGCACCCTTTTCTTTCATACGCAAAAGAAGTGTCGCAACCGTTCTGTATTCCCATTTGCCTTTCGGAAGCTCGTCGCAGACCTCCTGTACGCTCATAGTTCTGCCTGTTTTCCACAGAATTTGCATTACCTCAAATTCCGCACCGCTTATTTCATTATGTTTCATTTCGGGATATACCTCCTTATGGTTTATTACAGCTGTAGTATAACTATATATTACAATAGTAAGAGAAATTTGTCAAGTGTTTTTTTGGATTTTTGCTAAAATAAAACCACAACATCAACTTTGGGCTGATATTTCGGTTTTTGTTTTCAGCAAATAACAATCATATTAATTTTGTTCTATTAATTCAAGGGATTTAACCAATTTTGCGTGCAAACATTCCAGGGCAATTCTTTTTGTTATCTTTCCTTAAAACACCCAAATAATCCTCATACGCAAACACACGGTTTCGGTTTGAATTATTTTTCTGAACAAGTATTTCCCATTCTTCAAGCCGTTTTACGCTTGCGGAAACGGTGCTGAAAGCAAGTGACAATTCGTCCGCTGTTTTCTTTATGTCTATAATTGGATTTTTCTCCAAATACTCAAAAAGAATTTTTGCGGTCTTTGAAGCTCTGCCCATTTTTTCGATTATTGCAATATTCTTATCGTGTAAATTAGATAATTTATTGATGGTATCAATTGCATCCTCGGAGGATTCTTTAATTGCACGAAGAAAGAACTTTATCCACTGCTCGTAGTTATCCTTATTTCTGACCTCGCTCATACGGTCGTAATATTCAATCCTGTTATTTTTTAAATAATATGATATATAAAGAGCAGGTGCATTGAGCCGTTTTTTATTCATTAAAAACAGCGTAATCAACAATCTTCCGACACGACCGTTGCCGTCTAAAAACGGATGAATTGTTTCAAACTGATAATGAATAAGCGCCGCTTGAATTAAACAATCCAATTCATCGTCTGAATTTATATATTTTTCAAGGTAAGACATTGCTTCTTTCATATCATCGGGATTTGGCGGAATGTAGCGTGCATTTTTAATGGTACTTCCTGCTGCACCTATCCAGTTTTGTGAGTAGAGAAACTCTCCGGGATTTTTCTCTTGCCCTCGTACATTATTCATTAAAACTTCATGAGTTTCCTTTATAAGCATGTTGCACAAGGAAAGTGTTTTCATACGATTTAAAGCAAATTCCGTTGCCTTTATATAGTTTACAACATCGGAAACATTTTGATTTGCATTTTTTTCTATCAATGGGTCTAAAACATCCTCCAAAGTCGCCTGCGTTCCCTCAATTTGTGACGACAGTAAGGCTTCCTTGCGAACATACATTGAAACAAACAATTCCATATTTGGAATATAACTTGACAATGTATCAAGTGTCGCAAGTGCCTTTGTCGCCCCTGTAAGCAATGAAAGCATTTCTGTATCGATGTTTATTTCTATCGGAAGCGGTGTAGGTTTGAATGACTTATACTCTGGGTTGTGTTTTGGGTCAAACTTAAACAAAGAGGATATTCAAAGTTTTGTTGCCTTGAAGCTTTCGAGAAACAAAGCTCCTACAGTTCAGCTGTTTTTGTTGAACATCTATTGAAAAGATTTCCTTTTAGAATTGAGTGTATTCAAACCGATAACGGTCAAGAATTTATAAAACGCCTTGGAAGTTCTAAAAATCTTACCCCTACAATGTTTGAAAAGAAACTTGAACAGTTAGGTATTCACCATAAATTGATAAAGCCGTACACTCCAAGGCATAATGGAAAGGTTGAGAGTTCGCATCGCAAAGATAATGAATATTTTTATGCTACACATCGGTTTTACTCTTTTGATGATATTGCAAAGCAATTAAAGGCACATAATTATAAATACAATAAGTTTACTATGCGATCGCTGAACCGGAAAACACCTGCTGATTATGTTAAGGCTTTCCTCAAGGACGGTGAAGTTTTTTAGAAAATGTGTAACATATCATTGACAAACCTACAAATCAAAATAAACAAACAACATATCATTAAAAGCATATAAAAGTCAAAATATAAAAAAATTTGTGCTGTTATTGAAAAAAACACCGCCAAGTAAGACAGCGGTGTATATCACAACAGTATTTATTTATGATATGTTTCGTTTGCGTTTATTTTAAAGGCACGGTATATCTGTTCCGACAAAACAACACGCATAAGCTGGTGGGGAAGAGTAATTCTGCCGAAACTGATACGCTTATCGGCTCTTTTTTTCACAGCGTCGGAAAGACCGAGAGAACCGCCGATAACAAAAGTTATGTTTGGACTTATCATTGCAGAGTTTTTGATTTCTTCCGCAAGCTCTTCGCTTGATATAAGTTTACCCTCAACACACATTGCGATTACATAAGAATTATTTTTAATTTTTGAAAGAATTGCGTATCCCTCTTTTTCAAGTATTTGAAGTTCGATTTTTTCGCCTGCATTATCGGGGATTTTTTTGTCGGGAATTTCGATTATTTCAAAGGTTGCAAAGCGGCAAAGTCTTTTGGAATATTCGGCAATTGCATCCTTGAGATATTTTTCTTTGAGCTTTCCGACACATATTATTGTTATATTCATATAAATTTTGTCACCTCATATCTGTTAGCAACCGACAGATTAAAATCCGTTCCGCACACTGCTCCGTACTTTAAAAATTCGTTTTCAACCGTTTTATAGGCAAGCTCCGGAGTATTATTGTTGTTGCTCAAATGCGAAAGCATTATGTTTTTTGTTCCTTTTTCCAAAAGTCTCATCGCAATGGCGGCACAATAATCATTTGACATATGCCCCGAGTCGCCGGAAATTCTTTTTTTCAGACTGAACGGATAATCACCATACATAAGCATATCGGTGTCGTGGTTTGCTTCAAGAAGTATGTAGTCGCTTTTTTCAATTGCATCAAATACGGTATTGCTGATAACTCCAGTGTCTGTTACAACAGAATATTTGTATTTTTCATCGGTGAGTGAAAAGCCGACCGGGTCTGCAGCATCGTGGGATAGCCTGAAAGGATTCACAAAGAAATCGCCTATTGAAAATGGCACGCCCGAATTGATGATTTGGATATTTTCTTCCCTTATTTTACCGATATTCATTGCTTCGTGAGTTTTTTTTGTTGCGTAAATCGGAATGTCAAATCGTCTTGACATCACTCCGGCACCTGTAATATGGTCATTGTGTTCGTGAGAAATTAGTATTGCGTCAATTTCATTCGGTTCTATGTCGATAGACTCAAAAAGACTGCACAGGCGTTTTGCCGACAGTCCGCAGTCAATCAGTATTTTTGTTCGTTCGTTGTAAAGAAGAGAAGCGTTTCCCGAAGAACCGCTAATTAATGATAAAAACATAAACTTTCCTTTTCCAAACCAAAGCTGTAAAAAAACAATGTTCTTTTACAGCTTCGGACAAAATATATCAAATTTTTATACTACTTGTACTCTTTTAATATCTCCGCCGAGATTTATGAATTTTTCTTCAAAATTTTCATATCCTCTGTCTATGTGGTAGATATCATTTATTTCGGTTACACCGTCAGCCATAAGTCCTGCTATAATCATAGCCGCTCCGGCTCTCAAATCGGTTGCCCTAACCGATGTTCCCATAAGCTTTTTAACGCCCTCTATAATGGCGAGCTTTCCCTCAACCTTAATATTTGCACCCATTCGGTTAAGCTCCGAAACATATCTGAAACGGTCATCCCAAACACCCTCTCTTGCGGTGCTTGTTCCCGAAACAGTTGAAAGAAATGTCACAAGCTGTGGTTGCATATCGGTGGGATATCCCGGATAGGGAAGTGCTATAAAGTTGATTTTTTTAAAATTTGTTCCTTCAGGAACATAAACTCTCAATTTATCATCAAATTCTTCTATTTTTGCACCTGCCTCTATAAGCTTTGCCGAAATCGGCTCAAGATGTCTTGGGATTATGTTCGTGATAGTAACATCACCTCTTGTGGCGGCGGCGGCAATCATAAATGTTCCGGCTTCGATTTGGTCGGGAATGATCGAATACATTCCTCCGTGAAGAGAGGAAACACCTCTTATTTTGATAGTATCTGTTCCGGCACCTCTGATTTTCGCACCCATTGCGTTCAAAAAGTTTGCAAGGTCAACTATGTGCGGTTCTTTTGCGGCATTTTCTATTGTTGTGTTTCCTTTTGCCAAAACAGCACCGAGTATGATATTAACCGTTGCACCGACACTGACCTTGTCAAAATACACATTTGCACCGACAAGCTCTTCCGCTTCTGCAGTAATCATACCGTATTCGAGGGTAACCGTTGCACCGAGTGCTTCAAAGCCCTTTATGTGCTGGTCAATTGGTCTTGTGCCGAAATCGCATCCGCCGGGTGACTTTGTTATACATTTTTTTGAACGACCCAAAAGTGCTCCGAGAAGATACGATGAACCTCTCATTTTATCCGTCAATGACGGGTCGGGATTTACCGAATTAACATTGGTGCAGTCTATATCGGTTGTGTTTTTATCAATCTGTTTGACGGTTGCACCGAGATTTTCAAGAATTTGCAAATACAAATTAACATCTTTAATATTTGGCAGATTTTCAATACGACAATTTCCGTTAATTAACAAACAAGCAGGTAAAATTGCGACAGCGGCATTTTTCGCACCACTGATGCTGACTTCGCCGCACAGTCTGTTTCCGCCTTTAATTACTATCTTTTCCAAGGTAAAATTCTCCTTTAAAAATATATCTGATGGTATCAATTTACAATAGTTAAGCTGATGTTTTTGCCCGAAAAATATTTGGGGACAAAAATCTCTTTCAAGTATTATATCATACATTTCGGCAAAATGCAAAACAATTTTAAAAAAATATTAATATAATTCGTATTTCGGTAAAAATTGACAAATTTTTAAAAAAACGGTATGCTGTTTCAAACAATGGAGGGGTTGAATTTCATAAAGAAATCGTTGACGGCTGAAAGGGAAGAAAAAAATTCGGGATAAAGAAGTGAATTTCGGCGGTCATAAAACAGATATAAAGCAGAAGACTTATCCTCAAAAATTTCCGATATCCCATTGTTAAATTCCGAAGATTTTTTCTCATGGCAAAAAAATGGAGGAAAATCCTTTTTTATAATTTTTTTCATTGATGGCGGAATATTTAGTGCGTATTGAAAAATTTTGATGTCAGAGAATGGAGATTTAATCAAAAAAACGTCATTTGACATACGATAGGCTTTTTTGTTAATAGTATCAAATTCTCTCTCTGCACGAAGATACCAGTTTCTTTTATAAGTGTCGGAAATGGGTAAAGAATCTTCTGCTTCGGATAGTTTCATATTTATATAAGACGGAATATCGAGGGTTTCTGCAATAATAGGTTTTAAAGCATTGATTTTTTTGTCGGCATTTTCAAATGGGTTAAAATCGATTCTGTCATCAAAAATAATATCAGCACCGTCACAGCAGAGAAAAATTTCCGAACTGCTGTTTTTTGAAAGGATATTTTGAGACGAAACACTTATAAGAGATGAGAGCTTTTTTGCGGTTTTTTCGCAGCTGTCCGAATGATTTGTTATTTCGGGATGCCAATATTTTTCCGAAACAATACCCGAACGGCTGACTTTTATAAAGGATGCGGCACAAATTTGTGAAATGTCTTTAAAAATACTGATTTCCGGAGAAATATTCGGATAATTTAAAAAAAGCTCGCAAAGACCGTTTTTATCTATTCTCGGAGAAAAATCGGGGTATTCAAATAACGCTTCTTCGTCGCAGGAAAAGAATACAGCACCGTTAAATTCTGCATAATACAGCGGATATGTTCCCATTTTATCACGGCAAATAAAAGCTTGCTGACGCATAGAGTCCCAAACAGCGAAGCAATATGTACCGTCAAGCATTTTACAGCAGTCACTGCCGTAGTGGATATATAAAAACAAGATTATTTCCGCATCGGATGAGTCTGTAAAGGTGTAGCCGTATTTGGAAAGCTCTTTTTTTAAATGTTCCGAATTATAAATTTCACCGGTAAGGGAAATGACGAATTCGTGTCCCTCAACGGTTTTTTTGATGACGGAACAGCTGTTTGCAAATGCAATATGTTCGCCTATTTGTTCCGAATCGGCTTGATTGTTTGGAAAAGCACGAACCATACTGCGAACCAGCAGACGGTTATATGATTTGTATGAAAGTAAATTTTTTTCGAAATCGATAATTCCGGCAATTGTGTTCATAAATATCACCTCGATTAATTTTTAATATATGATATTCCCCAAAAAAAATATTGCCACAGTGAATAACTGTTGACAAAAAGAATAAATTATGAGACAATACATAGTAATAAAATATTTTGTGAGGGGAATGATTATGAAAAAATTCACATCAGTAATATTATTGGCTGTAATTTTGGCATCGACTGCGGCTGTGCCTGTTTATGCATATGAACCGCCGGCAAAAATCTGGACTTCCTTTAACGAGTATGCAAAGGCTCTTGAAGCGAGCGATTATCAAAATATAATCAAATACGGTTTGATTGATGTCGGAATTCTTGAGGGAGAACCCGTGAACGAAACAACACAGAATTGGCTGTGTGCAAGATATCAAAATATTGCAAATGCGTATGAAATGCTCGGAGATTATGAAAAAAGCAGTGAAATGTATAAAAAACAGATACCGCTTGCGAAGAAGATAGGATGGGTTGACAGTGCAAAAATCGCACAAGCAAAATCGGAGCAGTATGCATCGGGTGTGGAGCTTTATCAAAAGGTTTACGGCAAAACAAAGTATTACGGTGCGATAAACGAACCGGAACAGGGTGTTTATTTCGGAATGTCGGCAGACAGCAGAACAAATAAAGATGCGTGCTCGGCAAAATTGATTTATATCGAGTTCGGAGATACAAATTTTGATTGGATTCGTTCCGAATTAAAAAAAGCAAACGAAAAGAAACAGGCTGTTGAAATTGCATTGAATCTTCCAAATCAGGGAAATGATATTCAAAGAGTGTTGAACAGCACGGATTATATAAATAGTGTTGCACAGCTTCTTTTGGGATATCCGAATATCAAATTCTTTGTAAGATTCGGAGCGGAATTTGATATTTGGGAAACACCTGCCGATGCCGCATCTTATAAGTCTGCATTCAGAAAGGTTGCGGATATAATTCACTACAATGTAAAAAATGCGGCAATGGTATTCTCGCCCAATATGGTTTCAAGCTGGGATATAGATGTTAATGATTATTATCCGGGGGACGAATATGTTGACTGGGTTGGTATGTCATTGTATATGATGAAATATTTCCAGGGTGTTAAGGATCGTGACAGTGAGACAAAGTATCTTGAAGCTGTTTTCAAAACGGGTGACAGTGCAACTCCTGTTCTCGGAGCGAAAAAGCTTGTTGAACTGTATGGAGGAAGAAAGCCGATTATAATTTCGGAGGGCGGTGTGTCGCATTATGTGAGAACTGTCAATGAAGATAACACTCAATGGGCAAAAAACAGATTGAAGCAGACATATACCTATTTGCCTATGGTATATCCTCAAATCAAGATGATGATGTATTTTGATACGGTTATAAGCGGTGAAATAAATGATTATGCACTTACAAGTAATTCTGAAATTTCATCTCTTTACAGTAGTTTAACTTCCGGTGATATGTTTATCAAAAAAACAGCGGCAAAGAACGGAATCGCTTCATATAAGCAACTCCAAGATACAATTTATTCCGACGGAAATCCGCTTGAAATATCGGCATATGCACATATTTTCGGACAGGATGAGGTTAAGGTTAACTATTATATCGACGGCAATTGGACAGGTGCGGCAAGCGAAATGCCGTATGAAAAGACATTTGATATGTCTGCTTATTCAAGCGGAGAACATATATTAAATGTCAGTGTTGAAGCAAACGGCACAGAGGTTTATTCAAGAAAATATAAGATTGTTATAAATAAGCCCGAACAGGATATAAAAGTTAGTGTGAACGGTGATTTTGTTGAGTTTAAACAACCACCCGTGATTTTGGGAGGAAGAACGCTTGTTCCGCTTCGTGAAATCTTTGTTGCTCTCGGAGCCGATGTTGAATGGGACGATGTAACAAGAACCGCAATTGCAAAAAAAGGAAACGAAACAATGAGAATTTCGATAGGAAGCAATGAGCTTTATATATCCGGAAATGTGGAAGAGCTCGATGTTCCGGCAAAGTTGATAAACGAAAAAACAATGGTGCCGGCAAGAGCTGTTTCGGAGGCATTCAATGCTACTGTCGGCTGGGATAATGAAACAAGAACGGTTGTAATAAACTATAACGATTGATTTTGGATTAAGGACTGAAAAAAATGAGTATAATAGACAGAGTGAAAAAAACAATAGGAATTAACAGCCTTATTTGTAAGGGTGATGCTGTTCTTGTCGCTTTGTCGGGCGGAAGCGATTCGGTTGCGATGCTTCATATGCTGAAACAGCTTTCGGATGAAATGAAATTTGAAATATGTGCGGCACACATCAATCACGGAATAAGAGACGAAGCTGCTGACGATGAAAAATTCGTCGTCAGCTTGTGCGAAAAATTGGGAATTGATTGTTTTGTGAAAAAATTTGATGTGAAGAAGTATGCAAAGGAAAATTCAATGTCTGAAGAGCTTGCCGGAAGAAAGATAAGATATGATTTTTTTGATGAGGTTATGAAAAAAAAACATATAGATAAGCTTGCAACGGCACATAACAAAAATGACTGTGCCGAATCGATTTTGCTTCATATGTTCAGAGGATGCGGAATTGATGGTATGTGCGGAATTCCTGTTATGCGTGACGGGTATGTCATTCGCCCGATTATAGACATAGAAAAAAGGGAAATCGAAGAATATTGCAGGGATAACGGGCTTGAATTTGTTGTTGATAAAACAAATTTCAAAACCGATTACACACGAAATAAGGTGAGATTAAAAATCATTCCCGAAATAGAAAATGAGATTAATTCCAATTTTGTTAATACACTGACGGAAAATTCCGAAATATTCCGTCAAACCCGTTCCTTTATAGACAAATACTCAAGGTCTGTTTACGAAAAAACGGTGACAGACGGAAAACTGACGGTTTCGCAATTGGTTAAAGAGGATATAATCATTATAAAAAATGTTATACAGCTTTTATTCAAGGACTATATGCAGTCATCTCAAAATCTTTCAAAAGCTTATGTTGATGAAATTTCTGAATTGATATTGAAAGGCAAATCATCAAAAACGGTTAATTTGCCCGGAGGAACCAGTGTAAGAATTGAATATGACCGATTGTATTTTGAAAAAACAAACACAAAAAAAGTTATTTATGAGTATGAGCTGGAGGAAAATGTTGAATTTGAAGTACCCGAAACGGGGTTGAAAATTCTTGTTCGTTCGGAAACGGAGGAAGGAAAAAATACAGGGGATAAGATATGGTTTTATACCAACGGTAAAAAGAAATTTGCTGTCCGCAACAGAAGAAACGCAGACAAATTTGAGCCTATCGGAATGAGAGGAACAAAAAAGCTTTCGGACTTTTTCACAGACTTAAAAATGCCGTTATCACAAAGAGATTATGCGGAGATTTTGACTTATGACGGCGAAATAGTGTGGATTGTCGGCAAAAGAGCCGACAGAAGATTTAAAAGCGGAGAAAGACTTATGTCCGCAACTGTATTTGGGAGGAGAAAAGATTAATGCAGAAAAAAATTAAAGGATTTGGTTCTTGGATATTTGTAACGCTTGCGGTAATTGCTTTGTATTCCGTAATTTTCGGCTTTTCGGGGTCTGAAATTCAAATAGCATATTCGGATTTTACAAATCTTGTCAGAAATGAAAAAATAGAAAAAATCGACTTGTGCGATGATGAAATAACGGCTTATGTCAAGGGCGATGATTTAAAAAAGGGAACAAAGGTGACGGTAAGAATTCCGTCAACCGATGCATTTTACAGCGATTTGGGAGATGTTGTCAACAAACAGGTGTCTCTCGGAAGTCTGAAATTTACGGTGTGTGAGCCGAAAATATCATGGATTGGTATGATAACACCGATATCGAGCATAATTCTGATTGTGTTTTTGATAGTTTTCCTTGTTTCGGGAATGGGCGGAAAGAACGGCGGATTTACCAAAAACCGTGCAAAGCTTGTGACCGATGGGGCGGAAAAAACAAAATTTTCCAATGTTGCCGGAGCGGTTGAAGAAAAGGAAGAGCTTATGGAGCTTGTCGAGTTTTTGAAAAATCCGCAGAAATTCATAGCTCTTGGTGCAAGAATACCTAAAGGTGTTTTGCTTGTCGGCTCTCCCGGTACGGGAAAAACCTTGCTTGCAAAGGCTGTTGCCGGGGAAGCAGGTGTTCCATTTTTCTCAATAAGCGGATCTGACTTTGTGGAACTTTATGTCGGTGTCGGGGCATCCCGTGTGAGGGATTTGTTTGAACAGGCAAAAAAACAAAAGCCTTGTATCATATTTATAGATGAAATAGACGCTGTCGGAAGAAAAAGGGGAGCAGGAATGGGCGGCGGTCACGATGAGCGTGAGCAAACATTAAACCAGCTTCTTGTTGAAATGGATGGATTCGGGGCAAATGAGGGAATAATAATGATTGCCGCAACAAACAGACCCGATATTTTAGACCCTGCACTTTTGAGGCCGGGAAGATTTGACCGTCAGATTGTTGTTGATGCACCCGATGTTTCGGGCAGAGAGGAAATATTAAAAATTCATTCAAAAAAGAAACCGCTTGATGAGAGTATTGATTTGTCGAGAATTGCAAGAGTGACATCGGGTTATACCGGTGCGGATTTGGAAAATCTTATGAATGAAGCGGCAATATTTGCGGCGAGAAGAGGTAAGGAAAAAATCGATTCACGGGATATCGAGGACGCAAATATAAAGGTTATGATGGGTGCCGAAAAGAAGTCGAGAAAGATAACCGAAAAGGAACGAAATCTGACAGCTTATCACGAGGCAGGTCACGCAATTGTGTCAAAACTTATAGATAAGGATGAAAAGGTGCATCAGGTTTCCATAATTCCGAGAGGAAGAGCCGGCGGATATACGATGTACACTCCCAAAGAGGATGTGTTTTATTCGTCCAAAAAAGATATGATAAACCGAATTATAAAGTCTCTCGGCGGAAGAGCGGCAGAGGAAATAATGCTTGATGATATAAGTACGGGTGCATCGGGAGACATTAAGGGAGCGACCAATGTTGCTCGTTCGATGATTACGATTTACGGTATGAACGATGAACTCGGACTTGTTTGCTACGATACGAATGAAGAGGTATTCCTCGGCAGAGATTTTGGACACTCAAAAATGTATTCGGAAAAAACAGCGGCAAAAATCGACGATGAGGTTAAGAAAATTATAGATGAGCTTTATGTAAAGACAAAACAGCTTTTATCGGATAATAAAGAAACGCTGGAGCGTGTCGCACAGGCATTGCTGGAAAAGGAAACATTGAATGAGGGCGAGTTTGAGGAAATATATTCCAAAAAGGCTTGACAATCTGACGAGGCTTTGGTAATATATCTATTAATAAATTGCGGAGACAGTCGCAATAAAAGATAATATTTGCTACGATAACTACCGTTGCGAAAGAGTGTAAAAACAAAAAAGAAAGGTATGGTTAAAAATGAAAGTAACAAAGGATATGATTATCATGGATGTTTTGAAGATGGATATGGGAACATCAAAGTTCTTCCTTGACATCGGAATGCATTGTCTCGGCTGCCCGTCGGCAAGCGGTGAAACAATCGAACAGGCGTGTATGGTTCACGGAGCCGATGCAGACAAGTTGATTGCGGATATAAACGACTATCTTGAAAACAAATAACTAACCGAGGAGGGGCTGTAAAAACTTGTTTTTACAGCTTCTTGGTTATGTGATACTGAAAGGATTTTTTGAAAAAAATGGACTCATCTTTTATAGTGCTTTTAATTTTGATAATGTTGTCGGCATATTTCAGTGCGACGGAAACGGCGTTTTCTTCATTAAACAGAATTAAAATCAAAAATCTTGCAAATGAGGGTAATAAAAAAGCAAAGCTTACTTTGGAATTGTGCAGTAAATATGATGAATTGCTTTCGTCAATACTTGTCGGAAACAATATAGTGAACATTATGTCAACATCTATTGCGACAGCGTTGTTTGTTGTGTATTTTCCATCAAACGGAGTTGCGATTTCAACGGTTGTGATGACGATTATTGTACTTATTTTCGGTGAAGTGACACCCAAAAGCATAGCAAAGGAAATGCCGGAAAAGTTCGCTATGTTTTCAGCTTCGTACATAAATGTAATATGTAAGCTGTTGACACCAATAACCATATTCTTTGTGTGGTTAAAGAAGTTGACAGCCAAGATGATTGGCGTTAAGGGCGACCATTCAATCACCGATGATGAGCTTTTGACGATGGTTAAGGAAGCACAGGCAGACGGCGGAATTGATGAAGAAGAGGGAGATTTGATAAAGAGTGCAATCGAATTTTACGATTTGGATGTTGATGATATTTTAATTCCGAGAGTGGATTTGGTTGCAATAGATGTTGAATCTACGGCAGAGGAAATTAATGAGCTGTTTTCGGCATCAAGATTTTCAAGAATTCCTGTCTATAAAGATACAATCGATAATATTATCGGTGTAATCAATCAAAAGGATTTTAGCTATGAGGTGTTGAACGGTAAGAAAACAGTCAAAAATGCGGTAAAACCGGTGATATTCGTTGTCGGAAATATGAAAATTTCCGATTTGTTGACGGTGCTTCAAAAAAATAAATCGCATTTGGCGGTTGTAACCGATGAGTACGGCGGTACGGTGGGAATTGTAACCCTTGAAGATGTTATAGAAGAGCTTGTCGGAGAAATTTGGGATGAGCACGATGAGGTGACATTGGATATTATGAAGCTTTCGGAAACAGCTTACAGAGTATCGGGAAATTTAAACCTTGATAAATTTTCAGAAACGGTGGATGTTCAAATTGAGTCCGAAAATACTACCGTCGGCGGATGGGTTATGGAACAGCTTGAAAAGATACCCGAAATAAATGATTTTTTTGAATATGAAAATTTGAGCGTAACGGTTACAAAAACCGAGGACAGAAGAGTTTGCGAGGTAATTGTTACGGTCAACGAAAAAGAAGAGGATTAAACTTTTTTGCAAGTATCAAGAAGTATAAGGTGATTTAATTCTTTTTCATACCAGATAAAAAGTAAATGCTCATACGCCTTGAAAGTAATCACGATATGTCGTTTTGAAAGCGGAGCATTTATTTTTGTAAATGCGGAAATTATATGCTTGAAAAAGTCGATAAAAAGTCCGAAAAACCACAATTCGATTGCAGAAAGAATTATTTTTATATTTTTCATATTTTTCCCCCGAAGCTTTATAAGGGATATTATTTCCCAAATTCGCTTCAATATACAAAAAAGGAGCAAATCAATGAAGTATTTAACAAAATCCGAAATAAAGGTAAGATATTCGGAAACAGACGCTATGGGTATAGTTCATCACTCAAGATACTATCCGTGGTTCGAGCTTGCAAGGGATGAATATATAAAATCGCTCGGATTCAAGTATTCCGAAATGGAGAAAGAGGGGCTTTTAATTCCGTTGATTGAATCGGAGGCAAGATATAAGCTGGGTGCAAGGTATGACGATGAATTGTCGGTTACCTGCCGACTTATAAAAATGACTTATGTCCGCTGTACATTTATGTATGAGGTTATAAGAAAAAATGACGGAGCACTCTTAACAACCGGCAAAACCTCTCATGCTTTTTGCAATAAAAATTTAAAGCCGATAAATCTTAAAAAGCATTATCCGAAATATTACGAAAAGCTGATAACTTTGATTTGCAGTGAAGAGGAAGAACAATAATTACAAATTTTTCTTGACCTTTTGGGCTTTATTGTGTATAATATAACATAAGTACGGAGGCTTGTACTCTTTGTGGGTGCAAATGGCTTTGAGCTATGGCTGGCTGTATGGACTGCAATGTTCCGCTTTTTAAAAGAAAAGCGGAAGAGTTGCTGTGATTTTAATAAAATGAATTTGATAATGGAGGCATTATATGGAACCGAAATACAAAAGAATTCTTTTGAAGGTAAGCGGAGAAGCGCTTGCAGGTGACAAAAAATTCGGACTTGACGAAGAAACACTTGAAAAAATTTCAAAGAGTATAAAAGCAGTTGCGGATATGGGCGTTGAAATTGCCATAGTTGTCGGTGGTGGGAATTTCTGGAGAGGAAGAAGCAGTGAAAATATGGACAGAACAAGAGCTGACCATATGGGAATGCTTGCAACGACAATCAATGCACTTGCACTTTGCTCTGCTCTTGAGAATTGTAATGTTGAAACAAGAGTCCAGACCGCAATAGAGATGAGATCGATAGCGGAACCGTACATAAGAGGGAAGGCTATGCGTCATCTTCAAAAGGGAAGAGTTGTTATATTCGGATGCGGAACTGGAAGTCCATTTATGTCAACCGATACAACAGCGGCATTGAGAGCGGCTGAAATCGATGCGGATATTATTTTGTTTGCGAAAAAGGTTGATGCGGTATATGATTCAGATCCGAACCTTAACCCGGATGCAAAGAAATTCGATTCCCTTTCATTTAATGATATATTGGGCAAAGAGCTTGGTGTTATGGATTCAACTGCAGCATCTATGTGCCGTGACAATGCGATGCCTATTTTGGTGTTCGGATTGGACGACCCCGAAAATATTGTAAGAGCAATAAAAGGTGAAAGAATAGGAACACTTGTAACGAAAAACGGAAAAAGAGACTGATATTTTAAGGAGGAGTAAATATGGCAAATTATCCACAAGTTGAAGAAAAAATGAATAAAAGAGTTGAGGGTTTTAATTCCGAACTCAAAACAATAAGAGCAGGTCGTGCAAATGCACAGGTTCTTGACAAGGTTTCAATAGATTACTACGGTACAATGACACCTGTTGCACAGGTTGGTTCAATTTCATCTCCCGAACCGAGGATGTTGGTTATTCAGCCGTGGGATGTATCTGTTTTAAAGGAAATTGAAAAAGCAATTCTAAAGTCTGAAATAGGCGTAACACCTCAAAATGACGGTAAGGTTATAAGACTTGCATTCCCTCCGCTCACAGAGGAAAGAAGAAAAGAGCTTGTTAAAACCGTTAAAAAATATTCGGAGGAAGCAAAGGTTCAGGTCAGAAATGCAAGAAGAGATGCAATTGATGATTATAAGGCTCAAAAGAAGAACGGCGAAGTGACAGAAGATGAATTGAAGGTTATCGAAAAGGATATCCAGGCACTCACCGATAAGTATATCAAGGAAGTTGACGAGATAACAGCGGCAAAAGAAAAGGAAATATTGGAAGTTTAACATTGATTTTTAAGGCGGATTTTAACATCCGCCTTAATTTGGAGTAAATTATGAGCTTATTCAGAAAAAAATTGAAATTAAATAAATTTGTTGATTATGACAGACTTCCGGTTCACATAGGCGTTATTATGGACGGTAACGGACGATGGGCAAAAAAAAGAGGACTTCCGAGAAGTGCGGGACATTCGGCAGGAGCGGAAACTCTTAAAAAGATAGTGACGGAATGTAACAAAATGGGAATAAAGTACATAACGGTTTATGCATTCTCAACCGAAAATTGGAAAAGACCGAAGGATGAGGTTGATTTTTTGATGAATCTCCTTATGAGCTATCTTAAAAACGCAAAAACAACTCTTGCGGGAGAAAATGTTGTTATAAGAGCAATCGGTTCGAGAAAGGAATTGTCCGAAGAGCTTTGCGAGGAAATCAAAAAGACAGAAGAATTCACTAAAAATAATGACGGAATAGTTATGAATATTGCATTGAACTACGGTTCAAGAGAGGAAATAGCAAATTCTTTAAAGAAGATATGCAAAAAGGTTCAAAACAATGAATGTGCTATCGATGATATCACACCTCAAATGATTTCCGATAATTTATACACTGCATCACAGCCTGACCCGGATTTGATTATAAGAACAAGCGGCGAGGAAAGAATAAGCAATTTTCTTTTGTGGCAGCTTGCCTATTCGGAGCTTTGGTTTACCGATAAGCTTTGGCCGGATTTCGGTGTTCGGGATCTTCATCAGGCAATAATCGACTATCAAAACAGAAACAGACGCTATGGAGGTGTGTGAAATGGTTAAGAGAATATTAACATCGATTATCGGATTAGTAGTATTTTTCTTTGTGTTGCTGTTTCCGTTCGGGATAAATTTTAAGTACCCCGATTTGCTTTTTAATGCGGCGGTTTTGGTGATAGCACTTACGGCTGTTTATGAAATTCACAATGCGGTAACAAAAAGAAAAGAGCTTATTTTTGTCGGTTTGATAATGTGTGCCGTGATATTTTTCGGAGTTATCGGTCATAATATTTTGCCGACGATTTTGATACTGCTTGCAATTTATTTATTCTTCTCGGTTGCGGAGTTCGGCAGAGAAGAAGTAAAAATTGTTTATATGCTTGGATTTTCCACGGCAGTTTATGCAACATTCATTTCAACAATTGCAACAATAAAAAGCGACTTTTCCGTTTATGCGGTATTGCTTCCGTTTGTGTTGGCGTGGATAACCGATACGGGTGCGTATTTTTCGGGATATTTTTTTGGGAAGCATAAGCTTATACCAAAATTAAGCCCTAAAAAAACCGTAGAGGGTGCTGTTGGCGGCGTTGTTTTGTGCGTGTTGATTTCACTTGCATATGTGCTTGTGCTTGATAAGTGTTTTGATGTATCGCTTTTCGGTGGAAACGATTATTTGAAAATGCTGCTGATGTCGATTGTCGGATCTGTCATTTCGCAGTTGGGTGATTTCGCTTCTTCGGCAATAAAGAGGGAGTTCGGAGTTAAGGATTTCGGAAATATACTTCCCGGTCACGGCGGTGTGTTGGATAGGTTCGACAGTATAATTTTTGTTGCACCGTTTGTTTATTATATTCTTACCGTTGCGGCATAATATTTAAATGCAAAGATGACTGTAGTTTTACAGCCATCTTTTTTTGTTGAAAAATGCCCGGATATTGTCTGATAGCAAAACCGCATAACTAAGTATTATTATAGCTTCCGAATTTGTGTATAATACATAGAGGAAAGGAAGTTGATTCAGATGAAAGTAATTAAAAATGAAAGTATTTCAAAATTCAAGGAATATTTAATATGTGAAGAAAAGAGCAAAAATACAATAGAAAAATACATCAGAGATGTTAATTTCTTTATGGTGTGGCTTGGCGGTTGTGAAGTAACGAAGGTTTTGGCTTTGGAATACAAAAAGGAGCTCTGCAAAAAATATGCTCCGGCAAGTGTAAACGGAGCAATATCCTCACTTAACAGTTTCTTTAGCTTTATGGAGTGGCACGATATACGGATAAAAATACTAAAAATTCAAAAGCGAATTTTTTCAAGCAAAGAAAAGGAACTTACAAAAGCAGAATATGAAAGGCTTTTGATTGCGGCTAAAAGCAAAAAGAATGAGCGGTTATATTACCTTATGCAAACGATTTGCAGTACGGGTATAAGAATTTCCGAGCTTCGATATATTACCGTATCTGCGGTGAAATCAGGACAAGCTGTCATAAGCTGTAAAGGGAAAATGAGAGTGATTATCTTGCCGAAAGAACTTTGTGGGAGGCTTAAGGGATATATAAAGGACAATAACATAAAAAGCGGTTCTGTGTTTGTCACAAAAACAGGACAGGTGCTCGACAGAAGCTATGTTTGGAAATCTCTAAAATCACTTTGTAAAGCTGCGGGAGTGAAAAAGGAAAAAGTTTTTCCTCATAATTTTCGGCATTTATTCGCAAGAACCTATTACAGCTTGCAAAAGGATATTGTCCGTCTTGCGGATATTTTGGGTCATTCCTCTGTGAACACTACAAGAATTTATACAATGAGTACAGATGATGCTTGCCGCAGGCAAATACAAAGGCTGGGACTTTTGAGACTATGAATAAAAAACTCCACATAATTGTGATTATGTGGA
>CAZGZZ010000031.1:0-25654 GCA_964530315.1 uncultured Lachnospiraceae bacterium | reverse complement strand
CAAAAAATTAGCAATGTGCATAAATAATTGATTTTCTCCGTTCCGTCTGTAATCACCTTTTACATTTTAGGGGTTCTGCCGTTGGATGATCTTGTTAAAATATACAACAATTTTCTATTATATTATATCACCGTATAATGAATAAATCAATTATCTTTTGAAAAAAATATTAAGATATATCCGTATTTTGAATAAATTTATAAAAGGATATCAATTAATTAGTGCAAAAAAATAAAACACCGAAAATACAAGGTGTATTCGGTGTTTAGTTCTTTGTTTCTTTGCTTATTATCGAAAGCTTATATTCGGACGGAAATCTTCCTGTTTCTCTTTTGAACATAGTTGAAAAATAGCTTTGTGAGCTGAAGTTCATCATATTTGTAACATCGGTTACGGATTTTCCTGTTTGGAGAAGTCTCAAGGAAGCGTTCAACTTAAGGTTGATAAAATATTTGTGAACGCTCATACCCGAATATTTGTTAAATATTCTTTTAAGACCGGATTGACTTACTCTGCAATGGCCTGCAATTTCATCGACAGACGGCTGATTGTGCAGATTTATGAGCATATATTTGACAGCCGATTTGAATATATCGGTATCCTTGTTTGAAACGGTAGGAGTTGTTTTTGCAGAATCGACAAGGGATAAAAACAGCTGGTAAATATAATATGTTACCCTTTGCAGATAAATCGGGGAGGATAAGGACGGAGCAAAAAATCTGTAATGCTCAATCATATCGGGAGGAAGAACAATGTCGTGGGATTGTTCGTTTATGTATGAGAGCATATCGGAAATTATTTTCTGTTGATGGTCAGCAAGGGTAAAGGATCTGCTTTTTTGAAAATATTCCGTCAGTATTCCCTCCATGGTGTAGCTGAAAATCAGCAATGTTGCACCGTCGTCGCTCATAACCGAGAGTTTGTGAAGAGCCATTGGATTGTGAAAAATTATATCACCCTTGTTTAGGTGATAAACTTCTTCGTCATTCGTTGCACGGATTTTTCCGTCAATAACATATATACATTCCCAGAAATCGTGCATTTCTCCGTTGAAAACATAGTCGTTGTCGAAGTTTTCAATAAAAAATGTGTAAAAAGAATTTATTTGAATCAATGGTGACTTATCAAACGGATGCCATATATGCATAAAAAAACCTCCTCACAAAACCAAAATCAAACATTTCGATAATAAAACGAAATAATGTTATATATATTAATATAATATAAAAATTTAGATTTGTAAAGAGGTTTTATTAAAATTATTTCTTTAAAATTAAGTGTATTCCGAAGCCGCCGAATTCTTCCTTGAAGTAAATGAATTTCATACTTCCGTCGGCATTGTATTGTGCACTTTCGGTATCGAATTCAATGCCTCTGGCAGAAAGATGATATACTGCACGCTCAACGCTGTTTGTTACAAGAGCAATATGCCCACATTTGCCTCTTGCATTGGATTTCATAATTTCAAAGCCCGAACCGACAAATACACTCTTTTCGCTGTCTCTTTCGGGAGTTTGCCCGAGAAGAAGAGAAAGCATATTTGCTGTCTTTTTGGCTTCGTCTGCATTGTCGGAGTTAATTCCGATATGTCCAATTTCAAAACCGAGCATTTCGTCAACGGCTTGTTTTGTCAAAAGTGTTATTTCATCCCAATTGTCGTTATCGATGAAACTTTCCTTAACCATAAAGCTTCCGCCGCAGGCAATTATGCACTTGTCACGAAGATAATCGTTCATATTGTCAAGGCTCACACCGCCTGTGGGCATAAATTTAATGCCGCCGTACGGTGCTGACATTGCTTTGATTTTAGCAAGACCGCCGCTCTGTTCGGCAGGGAAAAATTTAACAACCTTTAAGCCAAGTTCGAGAGCTTGTTCGATTTCCGATGGTGTTGTACAGCCCGGAAGAGGTGTTACATTATGTTCAAGACACCATTTAACAACTTTTGGGTTAAATCCCGGACTGACGATGAATTTTGCACCGGCATTCAATGCACGCTCTGCCTGTTCGGTTGTGAGAACAGTACCTGCACCGACAAGCATATCGGGACATTCCTGTGAAATTCTCTTGATTGATTCTTCTGCCGCATCTGTTCTGAAAGTAATTTCAGCGGCATTAAGACCGCCCTTTGCAAGTGCATTTGCAAGCGGTACGGCTTTTTGTGCGTCGTTTATTTTTACAACCGGAATAACTCCGATGTTTGAAAGTTCTTTTAAAATTTCCATTTTTTCTCCGCCTTTCTTATCTTTGAACTCTGCCGCTTCCGTCTCCACCGAGAAGAGTTTCAACCTCGGCACGGGTAACAATGTTCATATCGCCCGGAATTGTGTGTTTAAGTGCGGAAGCCGCAACACCGAATTCGAGTGCATCCTTGAAGTTTTTGCCGTCAAGCATACCGCAGATAACACCGCCCGCAAAGCTGTCTCCGCCGCCCACACGGTCAACGATAGGGTGAATTCTGTATTCTCTTGAATGATAAAATTCCTTGGTGTCTCTTGAATAGATACAAGCTGACCAACCGTTGTCCGATGCTGATTTTGATACACGGAGGGAGGAGATGACATATTCAAAATTGAATTTTTCAACCATCTGCTCAAAAATGCTCTTGTAGCCCGAAAGCTCCAAATCTCCGCTTGTAACATCCGTTTCACCCGGCTTGAAGCCCAAAACCTTTTCGGCATCCTCTTCGTTTCCGATACATACATCAACATATTGCATTAGGTTTGACATAACCTTTTGAGCCTTTTCGCTTGACCAAAGTTTCTTTCTGAAGTTAAGGTCGCATGAGACTTTAACGCCCTTTGCTTTTGCGGCTTTCAAGGCTTCCTCGGTAAGTAATGCCGCCTCGTCTGAAATTGCCGGTGTAATTCCGGTGAAGTGGAACCAATCACAGCTGTCAAAAATTTTGTCAAAGTCAAAGTCGGATGCGGTTGCCGTCGAAATTGAAGAATGAGCACGGTCATATACAACATTTGATGCTCTCATAGCGGCACCCGATTCAAGAAAATATATTCCGAGTCTTTCTCCGCCTTTTGCAATATTGTCTGTTTTAACATTCATTTTCCGGAGTGCCGCAACAGCACAATCGCCGATAGGATTAGCCGGAACCTTTGTTACAAATTCGGCATCGTGACCGTAATTTGCCAGCGAAACAGCTACATTTGCCTCTCCGCCGCCGTAGCATACATCAAATTCGTCGGCTTGCAAAAATCTTTCAAAATTAGGTGTTGAAAGGCGAAGCATAATTTCGCCCATTGTTACTGCCTTTGCCATAAAAAATACTCCTTTAATAACATATTTGACATTTTGTGTCTTTAATTATATAATATCATTATAAAAGAAAATTTTCGTCCGCAATATTGCGGAATGTGTCAAAAATATTATCTTTTATTTTTTGAGCAGGTGATAAAAATGTCAGATAAAAATTCATTGTTAAGAGTTTTTCGCTCAACTCTTCCGGCTGACGGAAGTATGTTTTATGAACATCATCATACAGCCTTTGAAATTACGATGGTATTGAGCGGAAGCGGAATTTATGCCACAAAATCGACAGAATTTCCGATAAAAGGCGGTGATATATTCTTTTTCAGCACCGATGAATATCATTGGATAAAAAAACTTGATGAAAAGACCGATTTTTTGAATATTCATTTTGAACCGAGATACATATGGTCTGAAAATTTCGGAATATCAAATAAAGAGCTTATGAAAATATTTTTCAACAGAAAGAAAAATCCGCACAACAAGCTAAACTCGGAAAAATCTTCGGATACAATTAAGGATTTGATGTATAAAATAGAGGATGAGTTTATCGAAAAAAAGGCGGAATATGAAATTATGCAGAAAATCCACCTTATAAATATTTTGGTGGAAATGGTTCGCTCTTATGACGGACAGCTTGAAGAGGATGAAGTTTCCTACAGTGCGGAATCGATTCGGTGTATTGAAAAGGCACTTGCATATATAGACGAAAATTTGGAAAACGATTTAACCCTTGATGCTCTTGCAAAGGTTGCCAATATGAGCAAAAATTATTTTTGCAGACGATTTAAAAAGCTTAACGGAATTTCTCCGTGGGAATATATAACCATAAAAAGAATAGAAAAAGCGGTTATGTATATCGAATCGACCGATTTAACAAGATTGGAGATTGCATCAAAATGCGGATATAATAATACATCGAATTTCTATCACGCATTTAAAAAAGTTACGGGAAAAACTCCTGCCGATTATGAAAATAATTGAGTGAAATGTTGCAATAAAAAATGCTATGTGTTATAATTGACACATAGCAGGATTTTATGACATAAAATTTTGAGCGTGTCGATAAAGTTGAATGTTAAAAAACATAGCAACCATCGTAAGGATTTTTGGGTGACTACATAGGGTCACCCCTACGGCAAAAAAATGATACATTGTAGGGGCGACACAATGTGGTCGCCCGCTGATAAAGTGGGAAATAACCTTTTTCGACAGTCTGCAGCATCCCCGCAAAGGGAAGTCTTTTGAATAAAAAGTGCAGAAAAAATAAATGTTAAAATATGAAAGGAAGATTATTATGAAAAAGAAAACAGGAATTATAATTGTTGTGATTATTGCGGTGATTTTGATATTTTCCGGAATAGGTTCATACAATTCACTCGTATCAATGAAAGAGGATGTTGAAAGTGCATATTCTGCAATTGACACAAATATTCAAAGAAGAAATGACTTGATACCTAATCTTGTAAATACCGTGAAAGGATACACAAGTCACGAAAGCGAGGTTTTGGAAAACATTGCAAATGCGAGGGCAAAGCTTGCAGGAGCGTCAACGGCGGAGGAACAGGCAGCAGCCGATTCCGAGCTTTCGGGAGCATTGTCAAGACTTTTAGTTGTTGCAGAGAGTTATCCGGAATTGAAAGCGGACACACAATTTACGGTATTGACAGACGAACTTTCGGGAACAGAAAACAGAATTGCAGTAGCAAGAAAAGATTATAACGACACAGCCGCAAAATATAACAAAACAATAAAATCATTCCCAAAGGTTATATTTGCAAATATGCTCGGATTTGAAAAGGTGGAATATTTTGAGGCGTCGGAAAGTGCAAAAACAGTTCCGCAGGTTGATTTTGAATGATGATGAAAAGATTTGTTGCATTGGTTAATATTTTTATCTTTGCTTTGTGTGTCGGAGTATCGGCAAAAGCCGATATTCCGAAGCCGACAAGAAAATTTTATTCGGCGGATTATGCCGATATCCTGTCGCAGGAAACGGAGAATTTTATTGTTTCACAGTCAAAAGCTCTGTATGATAAAACAGGAGCACAGATAGTGGTTGCATCCTGTTCCGATATTTCTGGTGAAAATGTGAGAGAGTATTCGATTGAGCTTGCAAGACAATGGAAAATAGGAAGTGAAAAAAATAACGGTGTATTGATTTTTATTGCACTCAAAGAGCGTGAAATTGACATTGAGGTCGGATATGGCTTGGAGGGTGCACTGCCCGATTCAAAAACAGGTCGTTTTATCGATGAATATGCACTTTCATATCTTCGGGACTATAACTTTGACGATGGGATTTTGAATTTGTATAAAGTCGTGCTTTCCGAGGTTTATTCGGAATACGGAATGGAAGTTCCCGAAGGAACTGAACCTGTTGCACAGACAGAGGACGATATATCTGCAATTGCGGAAATTGTTATTGTTTTGGCAGTATTTATCGTAATCATCATCGCAAGCGTCGGCAGAGGAAACGGCGGCAGAGGCGGATTCGGCGGCTTTTCGGGAGGTACTTTCGGAGGAACGGGCGGCTTTTCGGGAAGAAGTTCCGGAGGCGGTTCATTTGGGGGTGGAGGCTCTTTCGGTGGAGGCGGTTCATCAAGAAAATTTTAGAGAATAAACGGGGAATTTTTAAATAATGAATATACAGCTATCGGAACATTTTGATTACAAAAAATTGTTGAGATTTACCGTTCCGTCAATTATTATGATGGTTTTTACATCGATTTACGGTGTGGTTGACGGATTTTTTGTTTCAAATATAGTCGGAAAAACGCCTTTTGCGGCGGTTAATTTCATAATGCCGGTGCTAATGGTGCTGGGTGCTGTCGGGTTTATGTTCGGAACGGGCGGAAGTGCCTTGATTGCAATGACAATAGGCGAGGGAGACAAGGAAAAAGCAAGTCGATTTTTCACTATGTTTATTGCACTGACTGCGATTTTGGGCATTGTGATTGCGACTGCGGCGATTGTTTTTCTTCCGCAGATAGCCGAGTTTCTCGGCGGAGAGGGTCAAATGCTGACTGACAGCATTCTCTACGGAAGAATTATTTTGACGGCGTTGCCGTTTTATATGCTCCAGGTTGAATTCCAAAGCTTTTTCGTGACAGCGGAAAAACCGCATCTCGGACTTTTGGTGACGGTGGTGTCAGGTGTTGCAAATATGATTTTGGATGCCCTGTTTATGGCTGTTTTTCATTGGGGATTGGCAGGAGCGGCTCTTGCAACCGCAACAAGCCAAGTGATAGGCGGAATTGTTCCGGTGATTTATTTTGCCCTACCCAATAAAAGCATATTGAAATTCACAAAAACGCATTTCGAAAAAAAAGCATTTATAAAGGCTTGCACGAACGGTTCATCAGAGCTTATGAGCAATATTTCGATGTCGATTGTAAGTATGCTCTATAATCTTCAGCTTTTGAAATATGCCGGAGAAAACGGAATTGCGGCATACGGAGTTTTGATGTATGTGAATTTCGTGTTCATTTCGGCTTTTATCGGTTTTACCGTCGGATGTGCTCCCGTTGTAAGTTATCATTACGGAGCGCAGAATTCTGGAGAACTGAAAGGCTTATTAAAAAAAAGTATAATAATTATTGGGATTTTTGCCGGTGTGATGTTTATACTGTCGGAAACACTGTCACATCCCATATCATATGTTTTTGTGGGGTATGACGAGGAGCTTATGGAAATGACTAAAAGGGGATTTTTGCTCTATTCGTTTTCTTATCTGTTCTCCGGATTTGCAATATTCGGTTCGGGATTTTTCACTGCGTTGAACGATGGATTAACCTCCGCGCTCATTTCTTTTTTGAGAACGCTTGTGTTTCAAATTGCCGCAGTGTTGATATTACCGCTGATTTTTGACATTGAGGGAATATGGATTTCAATTGTTGCGGCTGAAATTGCGGCGGTGTTGATAACCGTTATATTATTGAAAGCAAAGAAAAATGTATATCACTATTAAAGCTTTATTCAACAGTAACGGATTTTGCGAGATTTCTCGGCTTGTCAATATCACAACCCTTTAAAAGAGCTGAATAATAAGCAATGTACTGTGTCGGGATAATGCTTAAAATCGGAGACAACAGTTCGCATACATCACCGATTATAATTTGGTCGTCTGATGCTTTCAGAGATTCCGTACAAATGGTTATAATCCCTGCACCTCGTGCACATACTTCTTTTATGTTGCTCCGTATTTGTGCGGCTGTACTCTGTTGCGTTATAATCGCTATTACGGGAGTATTATTTTCAATAAGTGCGATTGTTCCGTGTTTCAATTCGCCGGCGGCAAATCCTTCGGTGTGAATATATGAAATTTCTTTCAGCTTTAATGCGGCTTCAAGGCACGCAAAATAGTCTGTGCTTCTTCCTATATAGAAGCAATTGCTTGAATTTTTGAGGAACTCTTCGGAAAGATTTTTGAAGAGTTCTTTTTGTCCGCAGATTTCTTCGGCGGCGTTGGAAATGTGACGAAGCTCTTTAAAAACATCAATATTAACGGTGTTTTTGACTGCGGATGCCAAAACAGCCAAAAGAGAAACCTGTGCGGTGTATGCTTTTGTCGATGCTACGGCTATTTCGGGTCCGGCAAACAGTTCAAGTGTGAAGTCGGAGCTTCTTGATAAAGAAGAGTTTTTGACATTTGTTATGCACAGTGTTTTGCATTTTGAACGGTCAAGCTTTTCGACTACACTGATACAGTCAGCTGTTTCTCCACTTTGAGATATGAATATAAAAAATGGTTTTTCGCACAGAAGAGGAGGATTTGTTGAAAATTCACTTGCAATAAGTGCTTCTGCCGGTTTCTTTGATATTTTTTCAAAAAATTCTTTTCCCAAAAGCCCTGCATGGTAGCTTGTTCCGCAGGCGATTATATATATTTTTTCGCAGGCGTTCAATTCATTCAAAAGCTTTTTGTCAAAATTAAAGCCGTTTTCCTCTGAACGGTATTCCGATACGATTTTTCTGATAACTGACGGCTGTTCTTCAATTTCTTTGAGCATATAATGAGGGTAAATACCCTTTTCGGTGTCCGACAATTCATAGTTTATAGTATAAAAATCACGCTTTATCGGAGTCAAATCAATTGAATACATTTCGGTTTTATTTTTTGCAATTACTGCAAATTCCTTATTTTTCAGCTCACAGAATAAATTTGTTCGTGAAATCATCGCAGAAGTATCGCTTGCGATAATTCCGAATCCGTCACCTTTGCCGATTAAAAGGGGAGATTTGTTTTTGACGGCATAAATTTTGTCGGACTCTTCCTTGAATATGATTGCAAGTGCGTATGAACCCGAAAGTAATTCCATAAGACGGCAAATAACCTTTTTGATATCTTTTTCGCTTTCGTAAAGCTTGTCGAGGAGCTTTGCTATAACTTCACTGTCTGTTGTTGAATTAAAGCAAACTCCTGACAGATATTTTTCTTTAAGCTCCTCATAATTTTCTATTATACCGTTATGAACGAGCGTAAACTTTTCACCCGAATGAGGATGAGCATTGGCAACAGTGGGTTTTCCGTGAGTTGCCCATCTTGTGTGACCTATTCCGGTACCTGACGGTGAAAAATCTGTTTTATTGATTTCATTTTTCAGATTTTCGAGCTTGCCGACTGCCTTTATACATTCTGTTTTACCGTTTCTTCCGACTGCAATTCCGGCAGAGTCGTATCCTCTGTATTCAAGCTTTGAAAGACCCTCCAAAACGACCGAAACCGCATTCTCACTGCCGGTGTAACCAACTATACCGCACATATTTATCACTCCTTTTTTCTTTAATATTACCACAAATCCGTGATTTATCAACCAATTTCACTTTGAAATTTTTTGCACTTTCGGGTTGCGGATAATTTGTATATTATGTTGATTTTTTTTTGGTTTTGTGATAAAATGAAGGCAAAAGCTATCCTTGCGGAGGATTTTTTTAAAAATGAAAAAAATCGCATAATTGAATAACGATAATTAACGGATACGGAGCAAAAAATGATAGATAACCACTCTGATGTATCGGATATTATAATAACCGGTACTGTTGTTGAAATAATTTACACAAATGAAGAAAACGGATACACTGTCTGCGACATTCAAGGCGGCAAAGAGGGACTTTTTACCGCAACGGGATATTTACCCTATATCAGTGAGGGCGAAAATATCGAGTTGAGCGGAAAATGGACATATCATCCTGAATACGGCGAGCAGTTTGCCGTTACCAACTACAAAACCGTTCTTCCGACCGATGAAAATGCGATACTTTTGTATTTGTCTTCGGGAATAATTCCCGGAATAAGAGAGGCAACGGCAAAAAAAATTGTTGACAAATTCGGTGCGGAGTCATTTAACATACTTTTGAATTATCCCGAAAAATTGAGTGAGATTAAGGGAATAACAAAGAAAAAAGCGGAAAGCTTTTCGGAGGAATTCGGACGACTTCAATCGGTTTCGGGAATTGTTATGTTCTTGCAGCAGTTCGGAATAGGAGCAAGACTTGCCTCATCGGTGCATAAAATTCTCGGAGACAATGCGGTTGACAAGATAAGAAATAACCCTTATATTCTTGCAGACAGAGTGGATGGTATTTCATTTAAAACGGCAGACAACATAGCACATATTCTGGGATTGCCGAAAAACAGCAGCGACAGAATAAAATCTTTTGCAAAATACACTCTGACATATGCCGCATACCAATCGGGACATACATATCTTCCGAAACAAATGCTTCTTGAAAAAATAAAAGACAGTTTGGAAGTGACCGAGGAGGAAGTTCAAAGTGCACTGGCGGCACTTATTGTCGAAAAGGAAGCTTTTTGCGAAACTTTAAATGATGAAGAGGTATTCTATCTGATGCCGCTTTTGGAGGCGGAAATATATGTTGCAAAAAGGCTCTGTTCTCTTGCGGAGGCAGACCAAAAATATACTATGGCGGTCGATAGTGCACATATTGAGATTGATGAAATTTCCCAAAGTGACGGATTTTTGCTTGATGAATGTCAAAGAAGAGCCGCAATTTCAGCGGTGACCGACGGATGTGTCGTTATAACGGGAGGACCGGGAACGGGAAAAACAACAACTCTTAACACCATAATCAAGCTTATGAAAAAAATGAATTTAAAAATTGCCCTTGCCGCACCAACGGGAAGAGCGGCAAAGAGAATAAGCGAAGTTACGGGACTTGAAGCAAAAACCGTTCACCGACTTTTGGGAGTTGTGAAAAATGAAAATGAGTTTTATGCAACATTTTCAAAAAATGAGGAAAATCCGCTTACATCCGATGTTATAATAGTCGATGAGGTGAGTATGCTTGACATAAATCTTATGTCATCCCTTTTAAAGGCGATTAAACCGGGGGCAAAGCTCATTCTTGTCGGAGATGCAGACCAATTGCCGTCTGTAGGACCGGGAAATGTTTTAAAAGATATTATAAATTCCCAAACGGTTACGGTTATAAAGCTTGAACACATATTCAGACAGGCACAGGAAAGTTTGATAGTTGTAAATGCACACAGAATTAATAACGGAGAACTGCCGGTGTTCAAAAGTGAAAATCCGAACTTTTTCTTTATGGCAAGAAGAGATCCGTCAATAGTGAATGCAACGATTGCCGACCTTTATAAAAATCGATTGCCTGCAAAGTACGGAATAAATCCGATAAATTCTATTCAGGTTTTGTCGCCGTCAAGAAAGGGGACAGCCGGAGTTAATTCACTCAACGAGATATTGCAGAATGAGATAAATCCGCCAGACTATATGAAAGCACAGACTAATTACGGAAAAACGGTTTTCAGAGTTGGCGACAAGGTTATGCAGACAAGAAATAACTATGACATCGAATGGGTCAAGGACAACGGCGAAGAGGGAACGGGAATTTTTAACGGCGATATAGGTATAATAAAAAAGATTTCATCGATAGACAAGATTCTTGAAATTGTTTTTGATGATGATAAAAAAGTTGAATACAGTTTTACAAATCTTGAAGAGCTGGAGCTTGCTTATGCAATAACGGTTCACAAAAGCCAGGGAAACGAATTTGATTATGTGATAATAAGCGTTTCGGGATTTAATTCAATGCTTATGTTTAAAAATCTTTTATACACAGCCGTCACAAGAGCAAAGAAAATGGTTGTATTGGTCGGCAGTGAGCAATGTATAATAAAAATGATAAATAATAATTTAAAATCCGAAAGATATTCGGGTCTTTGCCAAAGAATGACAGCAGTAAAGAAAATGATGGATGAGGCAAGCGATTTTTTTGCCTGACGGAGGTTATAATATGGGATTAAACGAAACACACTCATCCGATAGAGTGCATATCGGTTTTTTCGGAAAAAGAAATGCGGGAAAGTCAAGTGTGGTTAATGCACTGACGGGTCAAAAGCTTTCGGTCGTGTCGGAGGTATTGGGAACAACGACAGACCCTGTTTATAAAGCAATGGAGCTGTTGCCGATGGGTCCTGTTATGATAATTGACACCCCGGGAATAGACGATGTTGGGGAACTCGGAGCAATGAGAGTGGAGAAAACAAGACAGGTGCTTAACAAAACAGATGTTGCTGTTTTGGTTGTTGATTCGGCTGTGGGACTTTCAAAGGAAGACAATGAGCTGATTTCGGAATTTGAAAAAAGAAAAATCAGACATATTACCGTTTTTAATAAAATTGATACCGCTTCTGAAAAAGAAACGGGGAATGCGTTTTTTGTAAGTGCAAAAACAGGGAAGAATATAAACGAATTAAAGGAAAAAATAGCGTCTCTTTCAAAAAAAGATAAAGAGGAGAAAAGAATAGTCGGTGATTTGATAGAAAAGGGCGATTTTGTTTTGATGGTAATTCCGATAGACGAAGCTGCTCCGAAAGGAAGAATAATACTTCCGCAGCAACAGACCCTGCGTGATATTCTCGATTCAAAAGCATATGCCACAGCGGTCGGAGTTGAGGGAATAAAAACAGCGGTTGAGAGAATAAAGCCGTCATTGGTAATATGCGATTCTCAGGTATTTGATATAACAAATAGGGAAGTTCCGGACAATATAAGACTCACCTCTTTTTCAATCCTTATGGCGAGGTATAAGGGAAATTTGAAAAATGCGGTTTCGGGTGCATCGTATATAGATAAGCTGTCTGACGGAGACACGGTCCTTATATCGGAGGGATGCACTCATCATCGTCAGTGCAACGACATAGGAAGTGTTAAAATTCCGAAGCTTGTCAGAAAATATACCGAAAAAAATATAAACTTTGAATTTACTTCCGGCGGAGATTTCCCGAAGAACTTTGAAAAATATAAAATGATTATTCATTGCGGCGGCTGTATGCTGAACGAAAATGAGATGCAATACCGCTACAGAACCGCAAAAGAAAATAATATTCCGATAACAAATTACGGGATTGCAATTGCGTATATGAACGGGATAATCAAAAGAAGTATTTCGGTATTCCCGGAGCTGGGTGAATTGATAAATAATATATAAAAAAGATGTGTCGATAAGGTTGAATGTTAAAAAATATCTCAACCATCGTAAGGCTTTTCGGGCGACCATACAGAATCGCCCCTACGGAGAAATGGTACAGTGTAGGGGCAACCCTGCGTGGTCGCCCGCTGATAAGGTGGAAAATATCGTTTTTCAATAGATTAAAAGGTGTCAAGCAAAAGCTTGACACCTCTTTTGATTTAAAGCGATAATTGAACATCTTTTTGTTTCTTGTCGGGGAGCTGTACGAGCAGTATTGCTAAAAACATAAGCACACAGCCGACAATTTGTCTTACTGTCAGCTGACCACCGGTCAAGTCCCAGCCGAGAGCCACAAGAACAACGGTTGCAAGAGTTGCAAAAACGGATTCGAGGCTCATAAGGATTGAAGCAGAGGTTGGGTCTGTATATTTTTGTCCGATCATTTGAAAGGTATATGCAACACCGCATGAAAAAATGCCCGAATAGCCTATTGCAAGCCAACAAGATGTGATTTTTTCGATACTTATGTTATCCATATCGAAGATAAATGCAAAAATCATATCGATAATTCCGCAGACAAAAAATTGAATACAGGAGAGCTTAACACCGTCCGCTTTCGGTGAGAAATAGTCGATTGCAAGAATGTGCCCCGAAAAAACAAAGGAGCATAAAAGCACCAAAATATCACCGTTTGAAAGTTTTTCGCTCTTTGTGACACACATAAGATAAAGTGCCGTGACAGCCACAACAACCGCAAGAGTAACCGATTTTGAGGGCTTCTTGCCGAAAAACAATCCGATTATCGGAACTATTATCATATAAAGTGCTGTTATAAAGCCTGCCTTTCCGGGACTTGTATCAACCATACCTATTGATTGAAGCGTTGATGCGATGCACAGAAGAATACCGCACACCACACCACCGATAAATAAAATTTTGTTGTCGGATTTTATGTTTTGAACATTTTTTTCTTTTCTCTTGTCAAGAATGAAAATTACGGGCAATAGCACAATTCCGCCCAAAATTGAGCGGATGCCGTTAAATGCCGTCGGGGATAGGTTTTCAACTCCCTTGCTTTGGGATATGAAAGAAAGTCCCCATATAAAAGCTGTTAAAAGCATCATAAGGTTGCCTTTTAATTTTGTGTTTTTCATAATTTTATCCTTTTATTTTGAAATGTTTTTGTCGGGAGTCAGAGTGTTTTGTATGTTAAGACTTCCGAATTTTTCTGTCTTTTTTCCGTCAATTAAAAATTGCACGGATTTAATGTTATCAAGCTCACAAAGTGAATTTACAACGGAATATATTGTAAGCTTTTCATTTCCGGTATTTTTTTCGGCAAATCCCGATTTGAAGTTGACAAAGCATACACCGTCGGTGGTTTGTGCCGAAATCAGCTCGGTGTCCGGGGAGAGAACCCCACGGCAGTCTGCGGATTGCGGTCCCTTTATGAGCTCGCTGACAACATATTGTTCAATCGGATTTGTGTCGGTTATTTTGATTGTACGCTTTTCAGCCGAAAGACAGTCCGAATTTTTGTCGGAAAAATACAGCACAATGCTTTTTGAATCGTTTGTCATTGTGTCGGTTACAAGGTCGATATCCTTGTCCGAAAGGAATCCGATTTCACTGTTATCGGCGGATTTGATTCTCTGACCTTCACAGGTGACCAAAATACTGCGAACATCGCTTATTTGACAAAGTGATTTTACAATAGCATATGTTGTTAAAAGTGTTTTGGAATTGTTGTCCGAAATGAATTGACTTGACAAATCAACCGTTATGTCCTTGTCATCATCATCAACCGAAAGAATTTCGACATCCTTATTGATGATTGGTTTGTTTTTATTGCTTACAGGCCCGTTTTTCAGCTCTTCGATAACGGCTGTTATAAGGTTTTCTCTGCTGTTTTTGACTATACTTCTTTGTTCGGCTACGATTGTGTCTTCAGTTTCGTTAAAGAAATAAAGGTTCATATCGATTGTGTTACCGTCCGAACTGTGTTCCTCCGTTGCAATAAAGAGGATGGCAGTCAGTATAATAAACACAGAGATAATTACATATATTATTCTTTTTTTCTTCATAATAAACCTCCATGGGAACTAACAGTTAAAATTATACATAAAAGATATTACAAAACTGTTAATATAAGGAAATGTTTACACATTGTTCATATTATCAGGCTTCTTTCTTTTCGGCTTCGAGTGATGCCGGAAGATGAATAAGAAATGTACTTCCCATCCCCGGTTCGCTTACGATTTCAATGTGTCCGCCGTGCAGAATGACAGCCTCCTTTGCAATTGCAAGACCGAGACCTGTGCCGCCGGTGTCTCTTGCCCGGGAATCGTCAAGGCGATAGAAACGGTCGAAAATATGTTCTTGTTCATCAAACGGAATGCCATGACCGTTGTCCCCAATCTGAACGATAATTTCTTTTCCCTCTTTGTTGAGTCCGAGCTTGACAAAGCCGCCCTCGTCTGTGTATTTTATGGCGTTGTCGCATATATTGTAAATTGCTTCCCACATCTTGTCGAAATCAAGCATAAGCGGAGGAATTTCAGTTATCTTGTAATCGCTGTAGAGAACGATATCCTTTGCGTTTGCGTTTGGAGTGAGTTTTTTCAAAACCGAGTTGAGCATTGCGACAATATCGGTCGGGACGGGGTTTGGGGCACTCTTTCCCGAATCGATTTTTGTGAGTTTTAAAAGTCTTTCGACAATTCTTGTGAGTCTGTCAACTTCATCACTTAAATCGCCCAAAAAGTCCTGAATCATTTCGGGATCCGGATCGGGAGTTGACACAATGGAGTCGCATATCAGCTTTATTGTCGCAAGTGGGGTTTTCAATTCGTGAGATGCATCCGATATGAATTTTTTTCTGTTATCCTCAAGATTGGAAAGCTCGGAGCACATATAGTTAATTGCCATAGCAAGCTTTGAAAACTCGTTGTGAAACTTCACATTGACTCTTTTGTCAAAATTTCCTTTTGAAATTTCGTTTGCAATATTCGTAAATTCATCGACGGGCGATGTTACGATATACGACATACCGTAGCTCAAAAAGCCGACAAGAATACAGATAAGTGCGGAAAAAATGAAAAGATTGATTCTTATAAATCCGACAGTTTTGTCAATTTCGGCAAGGGATTCGACAAGATAGACAACGCCGATTATTTTTTTTGTGCTTTGCGAAATGACGGGAACGGCAACTGTCATCATATTGACATCGGAAACATCTTCCAAAATTGTGTGAGATTGATTCCCCTCCGAAGCGGATTTGATTATGTCTCTCATCAAAACATTTCCCACGAGCTCGTTGTTTGAGTCAACCAAAACATTATAGGATGGATTTACGACAATTCCCCTTATGCCCGTCCCCGTGAGCTGCTGTGAAAGATAGTTGTCGATTGTTTTTATATTTTCGTCCGCAACATAATCAACAATTGAGTCGGAAATGATGTTTGCTTTTGCAAACATTTTGATTTGTTCGTTTTCGTAAAGATTTTCACCGAGAACGCCGATGATATACACGCTCATTAAAACAAGTGTGGTCATAATGACAACGATATAGGTTGTCATCATAGTCCATCGCATTGAGGAGAAAAGATTACTGATCTTTTTTGTAATAATAACCAACACCCCATTTTGTCTTAATGTATTTCGGCTCTGCCGGATTTTGTTCTATTTTTTCTCGCAGTCGGCGGACATGAACATCAACCGTTCTGACATCACCGGGATAGTCAAATCCCCAGGCAATATCCAAAAGATTTTCTCTTGTATAAACCTTTCCCGGATTTTTTATAAAAAGCTCCATAAGGTCGAATTCCTTGCCCGTCAAATCGATTGTTTTTGAATTGATTATGATATGGCGGAAGTTGTAATCAAGAGTTATGTCACCCGATACAAGTATATCGTTTGTTGTTTTTCCGGGAGTGGGTGCGGCAACACGACGCAGAATTGCCTTGATTCTTGATGTTACTTCACGAACATTAAAAGGCTTTGTAATGTAATCGTCCGCCCCGTATTCAAGACCGAGAATTTTGTCGATATCCTCGCTTTTTGCCGACAGCATTATAATCGGGACATTGGAAAAACCTCTTATTGCACGGCAGACAGACAATCCGTCCATTTTGGGGAGCATTATGTCCAAAAGAATTAAATTAATGCTTTCATCGTGTGCAAGACGAACAGCTTCTTCGCCGTCAAATGCGGTTTCAACCTGATATCCCTCTTGTTCGAGATTGTATTTCAATCCCTTAACAAGCAATTTTTCATCATCAACCACTAAAATTTTCATATATCATTCTCCTAACAATAAATGTTCAAAATCAACATAAAACGAACGGTGCTTTTGTTTAATTTGTCAATAAAAAAACTATTGACAAAACAAAAATATCGTGGTATTATATATACATACTTACATTCACACAATAAATGAGACATAGTAATACAGATGTTTATTTAATCGATTATTCGATTTCATATTTGTCTGTTGTCTGTGTCTTATTTATTTTTTACCCAAGATTTTTTTGATAAATCTTTTTGTATTTGCTTTCAGACGGCGTATTTTGTTGTGTTTAATTTGTTTTTTGCAATATTTTATATATTCGGGATTGTCGGTACGGATTTTTTTGCCGTCTCTTATAATGCAGTCCGCAACCGCTAAAATCATATCGTCGGTAATGCCGTATTCATAATCGAATTGATTGTCGCCGCACAAAACATATCCGTCTTTTTTGATATCCACAATTCTGTGCAGAACAAACTGCCCGGAGTTTCTTTTGTAAAACGGAATATCATATTTTTTTAAATGCCCCGACGATTTTTTCAAAACAACCTCGTCGATGCCCTGACGCAGAAGAGGAAGCATACTTGTTCCTTTCGGCATAATCGTAACCGTTGCACCGGAATTTAATTTTTCGGTAATTATCGGCTCAAGCATTGAGTATGTATATGATTTGTTCATTTTATTCACCTTTCATCGCATTATAAGCCGTTTTTACGGCATCGGCGGAGATATTGCATTCAAGCTCATAAAAATCAAGACCGCTGATGAATTTGTCGAGTAATCCGAAATATGTAAGCTTATCGCCCGAATTTTTCGGAATAACCGTTTGATTGATAAGTTCATACAAAATTTCGGGTGCTTTCATCTGTCTTATTCTGTTTTCATTTGCTTTTTTTATAAAGCATACGGATTTTAATTTAACCTTTGAATTAAGACTCCATCCCTCAATTCCGTGCCAAGGGTTTCCGTAGGCATAAATTCCGTCATCAAAAAACCTGATAACAGGCTTGTCGCCGTTTATAATCTTAACTCTTTCAGCTCCGAAATACTTAACCCATTCACAAATGTGGGTTGATTTTCCCGCTCCGCTTCTTCCGGAAAACATATATCCGCAACCATCCATTGAAATGACAGCAGAATGTATAAAAAGACCGTTATGCTTCATAACAGAGGCACACAAATGTCTGAAGATACATATAAATTCGTGATATGCTTCGTTGTGAGCCGTATCAATTTTCAATTCGTTGAAAATTTCCTCCGGTGTAATTTTTATCGATTCGCATGGGATATGGTTCTCATCTGTAAGATAGTCCGAAAGAAATTCTTTTGTCTGTTCGTTTATAAATTCAATATCATAATATAAATCAAACAATTTATAAAGCATTTATATCACCACTTTGATAATTCCGAAAGCAAGCAAGCTCATAATTAATCCGGCAACCAGAACACCGAGGAAAATCCAGGGAAGAGAATCCTTCATTTTCATACGAAGTAAAACAGCGATAAGACTTCCTGTCCAAGCACCTGTGCCGGGAAGAGGGATTGCAACGAAGAGAAATAAACCGAATTTTCCGTATTTTTTGATTTGGTCTGATTTTGAAAGTGCACGATTTTCAAGTTTTGTCACATATTTTTCAAGTTTTGTTTTCTTGAGTGAGTTGAAAATTTTATCGATAAACAAAAAGATGAATGGGATTGGGAGCATATTCCCCAATACTGCTATTATATATGTTGCCAAAAATTCCATTTTAAGGAAACCGGCAACAATAAGAGATCCTCGAAGCTCCAAAATCGGAAGCATTGAAACGAGGAAGACAATTAATTCCTTTGAAATTTTACCTGAAAAAAATTCGGCAATTGCTAACGCAATAGATTCAGACATAACATTACTCCTTTTTATATGATGTTTTGATTATACACCAATAATATGAAAAAATCAATCATTTAATTGCTTTTGAAATCCTTTTGTAAAGTAAAACCGTGATAACGGATATTCCGATGCCCTTGAATATGTTAAAAGGAAAGATTGTGTAGAGTACAAGATGTAATTGTTGAGAAAATTCGGCATTCGGCATATAGAGCGGAAGCATAAGGAAAAGATTTGTAAAAATCCCCGCAATTACCATAACAAGGGTGGCAACCGACAGTGAAAGCACAGCACCTCCAAAGGTTCGCATATTCTTATATATAATACCTGCCGTAAAACACATTATTCCGTTTATGACGAAATTTGCAAGCTCACCGACAAGTCCCGTTGAGGACATTGAACAGTGCAGAAGATTTTTTATGAGTTCACAAAGAACGCCGAAGAGCGGCCCGTAATGAAATGAAAGAATAAGCGGCGGAATATCGGAAAACTCTATTTCGAGAAATCCTCCGACCTTAAGTCCCATAATACTTCCGAGAAATTGCAGTAAAAAGGCAATTGCGGAAAAAATACCGACATTGACGGTTAATTTTGTTTTGTTTGATGTTTGCATAATAAAATCCTCCGAAAAAATAAAAACCCCAAACAATTTCGGGGAGAGAAAAGCATACAAAAAACATTCTTCTCCTATCCGGACTTTAACCGTCGGTTTCGGAATTTCACCGAATCAATGCAAATGCACTCGCAGACTTTAACTGCCGGTAGAGAATTTCACTCTGCCCCGAAGCTGTTTAATACATTATATATTATATTCTACGACATTTCAACTGTTTTTTGAAAATTTATAAAAATTATAGACATTTCGGTGTTTTTGTGGTATATTAAAAGAAATGGTTTTTATTATTTATCTTGACAGAGAGGTTTATTATGTTTGATATAGTTATCATCGGCGGAGGGGCTGCAGGAATGTCGGCGGCACTTTATGCCGGAAGAAGCGGAATGAAAGCTTTGGTTATTGAATCGTCAGGCATAGGCGGACAGATGAATAAAACCTATGAAATTGCAAATTATCCCGGGGTTTTGAATAATCCCGACGGAACAAGCCTTGCACTTTTGATGAAAGCACAGGCGGAGGAATACGGTGCGGTATTCAGCTCCGAAACGGTCAAGGAAATCGAAGATATAGAGCTTGACATAAAAAAGGTTGTTACAAGAAGAAATGTTTATGAAACAAAGACCGTTATTTTTGCCACCGGAGCAAATCCGAGAAAACTCGGTGCGGACGGGGAAGAAAAATTCAACGGTGTCGGAGTTTCCTATTGTGCAACCTGCGACGGAGCTTTTTTCAAGGGACAGCAATCTTGTGTTGTCGGCGGAGGAAATACGGCGTTTGAGGATGCTTTGTATCTTGCGAGATTTTGCAAAAAGGTTTATTTAATTCACCGCAGAGAGGGTTTTCGTGCCGAAGCGACAATGGTTAATGCGGTTAAAAACAATGAAAAAATCGAATTTGTTTTAAATTCTGAGGTTGAAAAAATAGACGGAGATACGGCGGTTTGCAATGTTACCGTCAAGAATATCAAAACCGGAGAAAGAAAAAAATTAGATGTCAGCGGTGTGTTTGTGGCTGTCGGAAGAATTGCGAACAATGAGCTTGCAAAAAAATATGTAAGAATCGATAACGACGGCTATATTGTAACCGACAGATTTATGCGTACAAACATTGCGGGAGTTTATGCCGCAGGAGATGTGCGTGATACGCCGCTTCGCCAGGTTGTGACTGCGGCGGCTGACGGTGCGGTTGCGGCAACCACAGCAATTCATTATATAAACGGATGATTTCGGTAAATTCGGTATGGCTGTGAAGGAAAAAGAAGTAAAACAAACGAAAAAAAACATTGCTTTGATTTATCGTTTGGTGTTTATAATATTCAGCATATGGGGAATATGCCGCCATATAGGTTTCAATATTCTTAATTTATCTGAAAGACTGATAAGTTTTAATATTGTTGTCGATGTTTTGTGTCTGTTTTGTATGACGGCGGTTTTTGTTGTCAGCATAACGAGAAATCCGGGAAAAATTTTGAGGACAATAAAAAATATTCTTACCTTTTGTGCGGTGATAGTGCTGTTGAAAAATGCATCGCAAATTGCGGATGAAGTGACATATCAATGGATTTTGGCAATATTGCTCCCTGTTATGATGATAATTGACCGACTGTTGTTTGATGAGTCGGGTGATTTGAATTTTTACGATCCTTTTTTGTGGCTTGTCGGTGCGGCACTGCTTATGGGATTGTTGGGATTCTTGTTAAAATCCGTTTTCGGAGCGGATGACTTTTTGGATATTATCGGACTTTTCTCCGATAAGGACGAGCTTTTGGATTTGCTAAAAAAAGCTTTGGGTTTGGGATTTTTAATGTATATTATTGACTGCATAAGAAATGCGATAGGGAAAAAAAGCTTCAAAAAAACTTTTGCTCTTATATATCGCCTGCTATTTTTGGCACTTGAATGTTATGCGTTTGTCAATCATATAGGAAAACAGCTTCCGCAGTTGCTCATAAATATGCGGTATTATTATGTGCTTGTGAATTTTTTGGCGGCGGTGTGCATTGCCGTTACGGTGATTTACAATCTCATAAGATTTAAATCTCTGAAGATGACAAAAAATCCGTTTCCTGTTTTAAAGGGTGCGTTTACGGTTGCTGTGCTTGCGTCCTCGGCGGCGACATTGATGCTGGGCAGAAGTGTTTTGAGCTTTGATTTGCCTTTGCTAATATTAAACTACATAGCACCGGTTATGATGCTGTTCGATTGGATTTTGTTTGATGTGAAGGAAAGCTTCTCACCGATTGATGTGCTTTTCTTTATGATAATACCGATAGGGTATTATATATATGCGATGATATATCCGCAGGTTATTTCGGTATATCCCGGTATATATGATTTATATAAACCGGAATTAATATTGGGAGTTTTGACAACGGTTGCGATTATCGGGTTTGCGATGGTGGTTGTTGATAAAATTCTTTCAAAAAAACGATAAAGGGGAAAAAATTATGCAAAGAGAAAATTTTAGTTCAAGAATAGGATTTATACTTATATCCGCAGGATGTGCGATAGGTTTGGGAAATGTATGGAGATTTCCTTATATTGTCGGAAAGTATGGCGGAGCGGCATTTATTTTGATTTATTTGCTGTTTTTGCTTGTTTTCGGATTGCCGATTATGACTATGGAATTTTCTGTCGGAAGAGCAAGCCGAAAGAGTATTGCCGATTCCTTTAAGGTGCTTGAACCGAAAGGAACAAAATGGCATTGGTTTAGCTGGCTCGGAATGGCGGGGAATTATCTTTTGATGATGTTCTACACAACGGTAACGGGTTGGATGTTTGCTTATCTATTTAAGACCGCAAAAGGAGAATTCATCGGGATGAATTCCACAGAGGTCAGCAACACATTTGTTAGCTTTACACAAAATCCGACAGCTTTGGTTGTATATATGGTAATAGCTGTCGTTATAGGATTTCTAATCTGCTCGGGCGGACTGCAAAAGGGCGTTGAGAGAATAACAAAGAGTATGATGGTTGCCCTTTTGGTGATGATAATTGTTATGGCTGTAAGAGTGGTTATGCTCCCGAATGCAAGCGAGGGAATTAAATATTATCTTGTGCCTGATTTTGGGAAAATGGTTGAGTCAGGTTTGGGAGAAGCAGTGTTTGCGGCTTTGGGACAAGCATTTTTCACATTGTCGATAGGAATGGGCTCAATGGCGATTTTCGGAAGCTACATCGAAAAGGACAGACGACTTTTCGGTGAAACGGTTTCGATTGCTGTGTTGGACACATTTGTTGCGATTATGGCGGGAATGATTGTTATTCCGTCATGCTTTGCTTATGATATTGAGCCGACGGCAGGACCGGGACTCATATTCCAGACACTTCCCAATGTGTTTAATGCTATGCCAGGCGGAAGAATTTGGGGAACTTTGTTCTTCCTGTTTATGCTCTTTGCGGCAATGTCAACCGTTGTTGCGGTATTTGAAAATATTATTTCGTTCGGTATGGATTTGGGCGGCTGGAGCAGAAAAAAATCCTGTCTTATAAACGCTGTTGCGGTTATAATTTTGTCGTTGCCATGTGCACTCGGATTTAATCTTCTATCGGGCTTTATGCCTTTCGGAGAGGGAAGCAATATAATGGATTTGGAGGACTTTATTGTCAGCAATAATATTTTGCCGATTGGTTCTATGATATACATTCTCTTCTGCACTGTGAAAAAATACGGCTGGGGCTGGGATAATTTCATCAAGGAAGCAAATGAGGGAAAAGGCTTGGGATTCCCAACTTCAAAGGCTATGTATATCTATGCGAAATATATTTTACCACTTATAATTGCTGTAATTCTTGTACAGGGTTATGTTTCCAAGTTTGTTGGCTGATGGCGGAGGAAATATGAATGGGAAAATTTGACGGAATACTTATTTGCTCGGATTTGGACGGAACTCTGCGAAACAGCAGAGGCGAGATATCAAAGGAAAATATTGATGCAATCAATTATTTTACCGCAAACGGCGGACACTTTTCACTATCTACGGGCAGAAGTCCGCAGTATGCAAAGAAACTTGAAAATGAGGGCGTTGTCTGCAATGCTCCGGTTATCGTGATAAACGGTGCTATGATTTATGACATCAAAAAAGAAAAAATTCTTTATGAAAATCCGATTGAATTTAAAAGAATAGAGAGTATGGGAGAATTTTCGAAGAAATATGAAAAATATTGCTCGGAAATAAATTTCTTTTCGAAGGAAACGGTTCAAAGATTTGATGATATTATTGACAATACGCTTTATAAAGTGGTGTTTTCCTGCAAAGAGACGGACGGTGCGGCACAGTTGAGAAAAAGTCTTGAAGAACAGTATTGCGACGGATTTTATGTCGTGAACAGCTGGCACACCGGAGTTGAAATTTTGGATGAGAAAAGCACAAAGGGCGAATGTGTGAAAAGAATAAGAGATTTCTGCGATATGCCGATTGAAAAAATTGTTTGTGTGGGAGACTTTGAAAACGATATTTCAATGCTTGAAGCGGCGGATTTGTCATATGCAGTTCAAAATGCAATTCCGCAGGTTAAGGAAGCGGCAATGAAAGTGACGGTATCGAATGATGAAAATGCCATTGCGGCTATAATAGAGGATTTAGAATAAAACACACCCCGAAAATCATAGTTGATTTTCGGGGTGTGTTTTAATTTACATGCTTCATTCTGCTTCGTCTGTTCTTTCTTCTTTTTTTGCGTTTCGATTTGGAGGAGAACAAGAACCAGAAGAACAATATCAAAAGGATAATAACGATAGGATTTGTTATTGTCTTTATTATTGTGTGAATAACGGCAACGATATAATCCTTATCGACATCGTTATTTGCAATGAGGGAAGTTTTTCCGATTTCTTCACCCTTATAGGAGTAAGAAATTGTTCCGAGGACATCGCCTTTTTTGATTGGTGCGGCGATTTTTTCGTCCAAAACGGTTTCAACCTTGATTTCATTCATATCAATGTCGGTCGGCAGGATATTTGAAACATCCTTTTCGGGTGTAAGTGTTACTCTTATGTTTCCCTTTGCTTCATAAACGGGAGAGTCAGCGGCAATAGAACCGTTTTTTGCAACCGTGATGTATTTGAAATTGTCAAATCCGTATTCAAGAAGCTCTTTACTGTCAATAAAGGAGTAAAGGCCGCTTTCGCCTTCCACAATATTGTGGCAATTAAGAACAACGCTCAAAAGCTCGGTGTCACCGTCAACTGCGGCGGCGGCAAGACAATAACCGGCCTCGTCGGTATAGCCTGTCTTAATGCCTATTGCTTTGTTGTAGAAATAATTTGCCTGACGGCGTTTGCTTATTAAATGGTTTGTGCTTGAAAGATATCTTGTTTCGTGATATTTGTTTGTAGGCTCAATTGTATATATATCGGTTTTTACAATTTCACGGAATTTTTCGTTTTGCATTGCATAGCGTGAAAGCAGTGCGATGTCAGCGGCTGTGGTGTAATGGTTGTCGTCGTGAAAACCGTGTGCGTTTGCATAGTGAGTGTTTGTCATACCAAGCTCTGCGGCTTTATCATTCATCATTTGGACAAAATTATCTATTGAACCGCCGACGGTGACGGCAAGAACATTGGCGGCATCGTTTGCTGAATGAACCAGCATACCGTAGATGAGGTTTTCGATTGTGAGATTTTCTCCGACCAAAATTCCCATATGAGAATGTTGTATGGTTATTGGGTTTATTGCCTCTGCGGTTGCGGTGACAACAGTGTTAAAATCCTGTCCGCTTTCAAGCGTCAGCACTGCGGTCATTATTTTCGTGATGCTTGCCGGATACATTTTACTGTTCTCGTTTTTTGAAAAAAGAACCTTTCCCGTTTTCATTTCTGAGAGAATTGCCGCCTCGGCGTGAGGTGCCGGAGAGGTTTCCTCAACAACAGTCGTTTCCGGTTCCGCATGAACGGGAACGATGATGTTTGCAATTATATTAAAGGACAAAAGTATTGTCATAAATATTTTTTTCTTCATAAAATCCTCCGATAAAAAAGTTAGATATGACATTATTATACAGGAATTCTTAAATTTTTGCAACAAAAAATGAAAAAATTGTGGAAAAAGCCGAAAATATGTGTTATAATATACGCAGAAAATCTTGCTTCGCAAGCTTTGACGGTAACACTGTCATGTGCTTTGCACAACTGCGATATTGACGGCTTCGTAAAAATGCCCTTGCAA
>CAZGZZ010000030.1:0-26001 GCA_964530315.1 uncultured Lachnospiraceae bacterium | reverse complement strand
GTTTTTGTACTTGATATTGCAAAGAAAAAGAGTTATACTATAAAGTGTAGATTTTTGTGTTTCGGAGGGGATTATGTTCGGATATGTAAATATATCCTGTGAATCGATTTCAAAAGAGGATAAGGATTTGTTCGGCGCATATTATTGCGGACTGTGCAAGGCAATTTCCGAAAAATCACAGCTATTAAGGCTGGGGCTTAACAATGATTTGACCTTCCTTGCGGTTCTTCTTTCGGGAGTTTGTGATGATGAGGTGAATTTTAAGGAAAATTCAAGATGTGTAATTCATTCATTTAAGAAGCACAGTGAAATAGAGAATAACATGATTTTGGAGTATGCCGCTGATATGAACATTTTGCTGGTGTATTTTAAAATATGTGATGATTGCGAAGACGAAAAAAGCACATCGAAAAATGGATTGAGATTACTCTTTAAAGGCTCGGCAAAAAAAATAGTGCAAAAATATCCCGAAATATCCGAAAAAATTGAAAAAAATCTAAAACGCTTATCCGTTCTTGAAAAGGAGAATTGTGAATCTGTAGATGAGACGGCAGACTGTTTTGCAAAGCTTCTGGAGGCTATTTTTGTTCCTGATTTTATAAAGGACGAAAAGACACGAAAAATTCTTGAATGGATGGGATACAATCTCGGACGATGGATTTACATAGCCGATGCTTATGAGGATTTGGAAAAGGATAAGAAGAAAAACAACTATAATCCACTTGTCTTTTATGATGAGAAAAAATTAAAAAAAGAAATTTATGAGTCTATGACATTTACTCTTTCCAATATTGCCGGTGCATATGATTTGCTGGATATTAAGAGAAACGATACTCTAATAAGAAATATTATATATGCCGGATTGCCGGGAAAGCAGGATATGATTTTTAACAAAACGGAGGAAAATAATGGATCCTTACCAGGTTCTGGGAATCAGCCGTGATGCTGATGAAGAAACAATAAAAAAAGCATACAGAAAGCTTGTGAAAAAGTATCATCCGGACAGATATGTCAATACGCCGATGGCGGAGGTCGCAAGCGAGAAGATGAAAGAAATTAACGAAGCTTATGATATGATAACAAACAAAAAAACGGATACATCTTACGGCAGTTATTCAAATCAAGGCGGATATTACGGCGGTTATTATCAAAATTACGATTATACATCAATCGGATTTGACACCGTCAGACGGTTGATTTCGGCAAGAAGACTTGCGGAAGCTGAACTGATGCTTACAAAGCTTGAACATAATGCGGAGTGGCACTATCTTATGGGTCTTGTTTATATGAACAAGGGCTGGTATTCGCAGGGTATGGATTATATTAATAAAGCAATACAAATGGATCCGTCAAATGCGGAATATCGTTCGGCATCAACGGGATATAACCGAAATGCGGGAAATTATCGTGATGTTGTTTTTACATCCGAGTCACCGCTGTGCAGTGTGTGCCCGTCGTTATGCCTATCGTGGCTGTGCTGTAATTTTTGCAGATGCTGTTAAAAATATTATTGTGAGGTATTAAAAATGAGTGAGAAAAAAGAACATATAACATCTATCGGCGGTCAGGCAATTTTGGAGGGTGTGATGATGAGAGGACCTTTCAAAACTGCGTATGCGGTGAGAAAGCCTGATGGGGAAATAGTTGTTGAAAAAAAGGAAAACGGCTCAAAAACACGCCCGAAAATTTGTAAGTTTCCCATAATCAGAGGCTGTGTTAATTTTGTTGATAGTCTTGTTATAGGAATGAAAGCCTTGATGTTTTCGGCTGAATTTATCGATTTGGAGGATGACGAACCGAGTGAGAGCAAGTTTGACAAATGGCTTGAGGACAAGCTCGGAGATAAAATAAAGGATATTGTCATTTATTTTGCGGTAGCACTTTCGATTGTGTTGAGTGTTGGATTGTTTATCTTGCTTCCGTCCTTCTTGACAGGGGTTTTGGAATGGATATTCTCAAAAATATCATTCCTTGCAGATGCCGCAAAAACAAAAACATTCACAGGTGTATGCGAGGGACTTTTCAGAATGGCAATATTCTTGGTTTATATGTTCCTTGTTTCAAAAATGTCCGATATAAAAAGAGTGTTTGAATATCACGGTGCGGAGCACAAGACAATTGCCTGCTATGAAGCGGGAGAAGAGCTGACGGTTGAGAATGTAAAAAAATACACAAGATTTCACCCAAGATGCGGAACAAGCTTTTTGCTTTTTGTTATGGTTATCAGTATAATCATTTTCATTCTGCTTCCGAGATTTGACGCATACGGAAGAATTGCAAGAATATTCTTGAGAATGGGAACAAGAATTTTGTTGTTGCCGATTGTTGCCGGACTTTCCTATGAGGTTATAAAATTTGCCGGAAGAAGTAAGTCAAAGTGTGTTGCATGGCTGACAAAACCGGGACTTTGGCTTCAAAAGCTCACAACAAGAGAACCGGATGATAAGCAAATAGAAGTTGCTATAAAATCAATTGAGGCGGTTATTCCGGAGGACAGAGAGGCGGATAAATGGTAATCGGCGAGGAATTATCAAATATTGTTAAGACATTAAAGAACAGCGGAAATGACAATCCGTATTTTGAAGCACATCTTATTCTACGCCGTGTTTTGGGACTTTCACCGATTGATTTGGTGCTGAAAAAAAACACCGAAATTGAAGAAGAAAAGCGTTTAAAAATAGAAGAATACACAAACAGAAGAACAAAAAAAGAACCTTTGCAATACATATTGCAATCACAGGAATTCCTGGGACTTGATTTCTATGTCGATGAAAATGTGTTAATACCAAGACAAGATACCGAAGTGCTGGTTGAACATATTTTGGAGCATTTCGGCGGAAACGGGATAAATGCAATTGATTTCGGAACAGGTTCGGGGTGCATTGCGGTGAGCATTGCAAAGATGAATAAAAAAGCTTTTGTTAAAGCTGTCGATATTTCTGAGGGAGCATTGAGTGTTGCGAAAAGAAATGCCGAATTAAACGGAGTGTCTGACAGAATAAGCTTTGAGAGGGCAGATATTTTTTCATATGATACATACGGAAAATATAATTTAATTGTTTCAAATCCTCCATATATCAGAAGTGCTGAAATAGAGGGACTTCAGGAGGATGTTAAAGATTATGAGCCTGTAGGAGCATTGGATGGCGGAGAAAGCGGTCTTTTGTATTATGAGAGGATAGTTTCTTTTGCACCGAAGCTTTTGTGCGAGGATGCAATGCTTGCTTTTGAGGTTGGATATGATCAGGCGGAGAAAGTTAAAAAAATGCTTGAGGGAAATTTCAAGGATATAAAAATTATAAAAGACTTATGCGGTGTTGACAGAGTTGTCAGCGGCTTGTATGTGGGAAATAAGAAAGCGTAAGGAGGAATTTTAATGACAAAATTATTGCTTGTGCGGCACGGAGAAAGTGAGGCAAACAAAAATGGCATTTTTGCCGGACATTTTGATGTTGAACTGACCGAAAGAGGAATAAAGCAGGCACAAAAAACCGCCGAATACATAAAAGAAAATTATAAGGTTGACTGCGTTTATGCAAGCGATTTGAAGCGTGCTTACAAAACGGGCAGTTGTATTGCCGATACACTCGGAGTTGAAATTATCAAAGACCCGATGCTTCGTGAGATTAATGCCGGAGATTGGGACGGAATGAAATTTGTTGATTTGGTTAAAAATTTCCCGAACGAATATAAAATTTGGATGGGCGATATCGGAAAGGCAAGCTGTCCGAACGGTGAGGATATGAAAATGCTCGGAGAGAGAATAATGAGTGCACTTGGTAAAATAGCGGAGAAAAATCCGACAAAAACGATAGTTATCGCAACGCACGCAACACCGATACGAATTGCACAGACATTGGTTACCGACGGAAATCTTGACAATATGAGAGATATAATATGGGTGAGCAACGCTTCGGTAACGGAGCTTTTATATGACAACGGAAAATGGCAGTGCGGAAAGATTGGAATAGATGAGCATCTGTCCGATTTAAAATCAACATTGCCGACAAATGTATAAGAAAAGGGGATAGGAATATGAGTATAACAAAAAAGAGTTTTGGGCATATGAATGACGGCACGGAGGTGTTTTCATATACTCTTGACAACAACAAAAATGTTAAAGCGGAAATTCTTTCTTACGGAGGAATTATAAGAAGTCTTTGGGTAAAGGATAAAAAAGGAGAATATTGCGATGTTGTTCTCGGAAGAGATTCGCTGGAGGAGTATTTTAAAAATACCGGTTATTTCGGTGCGTTGATAGGAAGACACGCAAACAGAATAAGCTGTGGAAAATTCACAATAGGTGAAAATTCCTATAATGTCGGAACAAATGAGGGAAAGAACAGCCTGCACGGCGGATACAAAGGATTTGACAAGTATGTGTGGGATGTTGCCGAACAGGATGATGAAAAAAATCCGTCATTGATTCTGTCAATTTATTCTCCCGACAATGATGAGGGATTTCCGGGCAACTTGGAGGTCAAGGTCGTATATACATTGAACGAAAATGACGGAATATCAATTCATTACGAAGCTGTTTCGGATAAGGATACCGTTGTAAATCTCACAAATCACAGTTATTTTAACCCGTCCGGCATAGGCAACGGAAATATTTATGACTTGACATTAAAATTAAATTGTGCATTTTACACACCAAAAAATGACGAATGTATGCCGTATGGAGAAATTCTTTCGGTTAAGGACTCGCCGTTTGACTTTAGAGAGGGAAAAAAAGTCGGTAAAGACATTAATTCCGAGTGCGAACAGATTAAAATGTCAGGGGGATATGACCATAATTTCATAATTGACGGAACGGGTATGCGAAAGGCGGCAGAGCTTTACAGTGATAAAACGGGAATACTAATGGAAATGTTTACCGACAAACCGGGAGTTCAGCTTTATACGGGAAATTGTATTGAAGAGGGAAGAGTGTGTAAAAAAAATATGCTTTACAAAAAGCATGATGCTTTGTGTTTGGAGACACAATACTATCCGAATTCAACAAGTTATTCGCATTTCCCGTCACCGATTTTAAAAGCGGGCGAAAAATATGATTTTACAACAGAATACAGATTTAAAATAAGAGAGGAAGATAAAAAATGAGTGAAGAATGTACACACGATTGTTCAACCTGCGGTGCAAGCTGTTCGGAAAGAGAACAGGAAAGCTTGATAGCACCGGTAAATAAGGATTCGGAGGTTAAAAAGGTTATTGCGGTTGTAAGCGGTAAGGGCGGCGTTGGAAAATCCATGGTGACCTCGCTTATGACAGTTCTTATGCAAAGAAAAGGTTATAAAACGGCAATTTTGGACGCTGATATAACAGGACCTTCAATTCCGCAGACTTTCGGAATAAAGGAAAAGGCGACATCAAACGGTGAGGCGATACTGCCTGTCAAATCAAAGCTCGGAACATCGGTTATGTCGGTTAATCTTTTGCTTGAAAACGAAACAGACCCCGTAATTTGGAGAGGTCCTGTTTTGGGTGGAACGGTTAAACAGTTCTGGACGGATGTTTTGTGGAATGAAGTGGATTATATGTTTGTCGATATGCCTCCCGGAACGGGTGATGTACCGCTTACAGTTTTCCAATCGCTTCCGATTGACGGAATTATAATTGTAACATCTCCGCAGGAACTTGTAGGAATGATTGTTGAAAAAGCGGCAAAAATGGCAGAAATGATGAATATTCCGATTATAGGTATAGTTGAGAATATGTCATACTTCAAGTGTGACGAATGTGAAAAGGTTCATAAGCTTTTCGGAGAAAGCCACATTGATGATATTGCAAAAAAATATAACATCAAAACAGTGTCGAAGCTTCCTATGGATAAAAGACTTACTGCTGCCTGCGATGCCGGAACAATTGAATTGTTTGACGGTGATTGGCTTGATAATATGGCAGAATGTGTTGAGAATTTATAAAAACAAGGAGAAATGACTATGCGCAAGACAAAAATTGTTTGTACTATCGGACCTGCAAGCGATTCAAAGGAAGTTTTGCTCGGACTTTGCAAGGCAGGAATGAATGTTGCAAGACTGAATTTTTCGCACGGTACTCATGCAGATCACCAAAGAAGAATTGATCTTATCAAAGAGGTGAGGGAAGAAAATAACCTCCCGATTGCGATAATGCTTGATACAAAAGGACCCGAATACAGAATTAAGACATTCCAAAACGGAAAGGTTATGTTAAAAGAGGGCGATGAATTTATCTTCACAACAGATGATGTTGTCGGAGATGAAAAAAAGGTTTCGGTCAGCTATCAAAATCTTACCGATGAGATTTCAAAGGGTGACACGATTTTATTGAACAACGGACTTTTGTCGTTTTTAGTTGAGAAGATTGAGGATAAAAACATAATCTGCCGTGTTATGTGTGGAGGAGAACTTTCAGACAGAAAGAGTATGAGTTTTCCGGGAAAGGTTATGAATCAGGAATATCTTTCGGAACAGGATAAGAGTGACATTTTATTCGGTGTTGAAAATGATGTTGATTATATTGCGTGCTCATTTGTTTCAAATAAGCAGAACCTGATGGATGTTCAGGAATATTTGAGAGCAATTCAGGCAGATAATATTGAATTGATTGCAAAAATAGAAAATCAATCGGGATTTGATAATATTGTCGAAATCTGCGACCATTGTGACGGTATAATGATTGCAAGAGGCGATATGGGCGTTGAAGTTCCTTTTGACAAGCTTCCCGCAATTCAGAAAAAATTGATAACAAAGTGCAGAATGTTGGGTAAGCGTGTTATTACGGCAACAGAAATGCTTGAAACGATGATTTATAACCCCAGACCGACAAGAGCGGAAATATCCGATGTCGCAAATGCGGTTTATGACGGAACAAGTGCGATTATGCTTTCGGGTGAAACAGCCGCAGGAAAGTATCCTGTTCGTGCCGTTGAAATTATGGCAAAAATTGCCGAAACGACTGAAAGTAACATAAGATACGAAAAGCGTTTGCACAATGCGTCCTTTGAAATAAGAAATTCAGTCGATGCCATATCTCATTCAACCTGCGGAATGGCAATCGACCTCCACGCAAAGGCAATTGTTGCCTGCTCCTTGTCCGGAATGACGGCAAGAATGGTTTCAAGATTCCGTTCTCCTGTTCCGATAATCGGTTTGACAACTAATGAGAATACTTGGAGAAAGCTTGCTCTTTCTTGGGGTGTAATTCCTGCTATGTGTGAAAAATTTATGTCAACGGATGTGCTATTCTATACTGCAAAGAAAATTGCAGTTGAAACTCTCGGACTGAAAAAAGGCGATAAAATCGTCATAACGGGCGGAGATACAAGCGGTCAGTCGGGAAATACAAATCTCATTAAGGTTGAAGAAATTTAAAAAATCAAAAAAAACTATTGCATTTTGGAATAATACGGTGTATAATGTAGCTACAATTAAACAGACGGGAGCTTGTGTTACAGGCTGAGAGGGAAGTAAAACTTTCGACCGTGAACCTGATTTGGATAATGCCAACGGAGGGACGCCTTGATGCAGTATATTTGCGGAAATTATCTGAACGGTAATTTCCGTTTTTTATTGCTTACCGGTTTCCGACTGGATAATTGAATAAAATTCGGAGTTATTCCGGGAAAAGAGGAAAATATGTTAGGAGTATGTATTGAAAATGTCAGAAAAAAATCACCGACAATTCACTGTATCACAAATTATGTGACGGTGAATGATGTTGCAAATGCCGTGCTGGCAAGCGGTGCAAGTCCGATTATGTCAGATGAGGCAAAGGATGTCGGTGATATCACATCTGTGTGCAGAGGACTTTGCATAAACATAGGCACACTGAACGAAAGAAGCATTGAGGCTATGTTTATTGCGGGAAAACGGGCAAAGGAGATAGGAAATGTTATTGTTCTTGATCCTGTTGGTGCGGGAGCAAGTAAATTGAGGACCGAAACGGCAGCAAAGATAGTGAAAAAAATAAAGCCCGATATCATAAGGGGAAATATTTCAGAGATAAAAACTCTTGCATTGGGTGTCGGAACGACAAAGGGTGTTGATGCCGATGCGGCTGATGCTGTAACGGAGGAAAATCTTGATGAAATGATTGAATTTATAAAAGATTTTTCTGTAAAAACAAATGCTGTTGTTGCTGTAACGGGAAAAATCGATTTGGTGACAGACGGAGAGAAATGTTTTGTGATAAGAAACGGATGCAGTCAAATGAGCAGAATTACGGGAACGGGGTGTATGCTTTCGGCATTGACCACCGCATTTGTCTGTGCAAACAATGATAATAAGGCGGAAGCGGTTGCGGCGGCTGTTTGTACAATGGGACTTTCGGGAGAAATAGGAGAAAAAAGACTTGGGAAATCGGACGGTAATTCAACTCTTCGGAATTATATAATCGATGCGATTTATAATATGAATGAAGAAACGCTTAATAAAGGAGCTAAATATGAAATTCGATAAAAAATCACTGCTATTGTATGCCGTTACCGACAGGTCATATTTGGACGGAAGAACACTTTATGAATGTTGCGAATCGGCAATAAGAGGCGGAGTGACATTTGTTCAAATTCGTGAAAAGGAGCTTGATAACAAGGAATTCATAACCGAAGCAAAAGAGATAAAAAGGTTGTGTGAAAAATATAATGTGCCGTTTGTGATAAATGATAATGTCGATGTTGCGGTGATTGTTGATGCAGACGGTGTTCATGTCGGACAAAAGGATATGAATGCAAAAAATGTCAGAAAGCTTATAGGCGATAAAAAAATCCTCGGTGTTTCGGTACAAACGGCAGGACAGGCAAAAAAAGCAGAGGCAGACGGAGCGGATTATTTGGGAGTCGGCACGGTATTTCCAACAAATTCAAAGTCGGATGCGGAATATGTCGATTGGGATACCTTGAAAGAAATTTGCAATTGTGTGAATATTCCGGTGATTGCGATAGGTGGTATTGGGTGTGAAAATGTTTTAAAATTAAAAGGCAGCGGAATTTGCGGAGTTGCGGCAATAAGTTCGATTTTTGCCTGTGAGGATATAGGAAAAGGAACAATGGAATTGAAAAAATGCGTAAAAAAGGCGGTGGAGGAATGATAAAGGGAATTATATTTGATGCCGACGGAACAATTATCGATTCGATGAAAATTTGGGATGAATTAGGGAAAAGATATCTTTTGAAAATGGGAATAAGAGCCGACAGTGAGCTTTCCGATATACTTTATGATATGAGTCTTGAAGAAAGCGGAAGATATTTAAAAGCAAGATACCAAATTTCCGACAGTGTTGAAAAGATAATTTCCGATTTATTGGAGCTTATAAAAGATTTTTATAAAAATGTGGTTTGTGAAAAACCCGGACTTTCGGCCTTTTTGAATAAAATGAAAGAAAGAAGAGTCCCGATGGGCATTGCAACATCGGGAAACAGAGAGCTTTTGCAATATGCACTGAAAAAAATAGGTATTTTGGAGTATTTCAATGTTATTTTGACTTGTGATGAATTGGAAACAAGCAAAAAAGAACCGTACATATATTTGGAAACGGCAAAAAAAATCGGCACAAATCCTTGTGAAACGGCAGTTTTTGAGGATGCTGTACACGGAATAAAAACGGCAGGAAAAGCAGGATTTATTACTGTCGGAGTTCGGGATGAATCAAGTGAGAAATACAGGGAAGAAATAATCAAAACTGCTGATATTTATATAACAGACTTTTATGATGATGCAGAGGAAAAGCTCTTTTCCAAGGAATGGAGGAAAAATTTATGAAATCGGTATTATCTATTGCCGGAAGTGATTGTGTCGGCGGTGCCGGTATTCAGGCTGACATAAAAACAATGACGGTGAACGGGGTTTATGCGATGAGTGCGATAACCGCACTTACGGCACAAAATACTCTCGGAGTAAGGAGTGTTGAAAATGTGTCTGCTGATTTTTTGGAACAACAGCTTGATGCGATTTTTGAAGATATTTTTCCGGATGCGATCAAAATAGGGATGATACCGAGTGTTGAGCTTGTTTTGACAATTGCCGACAGATTGAAAAAATATAAAGCAGTAAGTATTGTAACAGACCCGGTTATGGTTGCAACAAGCGGAGCGACACTTGTGAAAAATGAAGTTGTTGAAGTTCTGACAAAAGAATTATTTCCGATATCAACGCTTATAACGCCCAATATCCCGGAAACGGAGGTTTTGTCGGGAATGGCAATAAAAAACAGTACCGATATGGAATGTGCGGCGAAAAAAATTGGCGATAGGTATGGATGCGCCGTACTTGTAAAAGGCGGTCACAGTGTAAATGATGCAAATGATGTGTTGTTTGATAAAGGAAAAATAAAGTGGTTTAAAACAAAGCGTGTAGAAAATCCAAATACTCACGGGACGGGATGTACATTGTCGAGTGCAATAGCATCGGAGTTGGCAAAGGGAAACAGTATTGAAAAATCGGTTTATAGTGCAAAGGAATATATAACCAAAACATTGATGGCGGGACTTGATATAGGAAAGGGTAAAGGTCCGCTTATGCATAATCCGTTTTATGTCAGTGGTTGATATGTTGACATAAGCCTTTATAAATGTTATAATTAAGAACAGCGGAAAAGAAAAGGAGGTTTATGTTATGAAACGGCTTGTTGTTGGTATTTTGGCTCATGTTGACTCGGGAAAAACGACGCTTTCGGAAAGTCTTTTGTATAATGCCGGGGAAATAGCAAAGCTCGGAAGAGTTGACCACAGGGATGCTTTTTTGGATACGCACAGCATTGAGCGTGACAGAGGTATCACAATTTTTTCAAAGCAAGCGATGATTAATGTAAACGATACGGAAATTTCACTTTTGGACACACCGGGTCATGTGGATTTTTCAGCGGAAACCGAAAGAACATTGGCGGTTCTCGATTATGCGATTTTGGTTATCAGTGCTACCGACGGAGTTCAAAGCCATACTCAAACTCTTTGGAAAATGCTTGAATATTATCATATTCCGACATTTATTTTTGTAAATAAAACGGATTTGGACGGTATGGGCAAGGAGGCACTTTTAGAAAATCTCAAGAAAAATCTTTGTGACGGGTGTGTGGATTTTTCGACAAAAAATGAAGAATTTTATGAAAATGCCGCAATGTATGATGAAATACTTTTGGAGGAATACACGAACAATGAAACCTTGTCAAAGGAATCAATTGTAAATGCAATATTTCACAGAAAAATTTTCCCCTGTTATTTCGGTTCTGCGTTAAAAAATGAGGGTGTTGCGGAGTTTTTGAATGATTTTGTCGAATATACAAAGCAAAAAAAGTTTTTGGATGAGTTTGGAGCGAGAGTATTCAAAATAAGCGAGGACGAAAAGGGTCAGCGGCTTACGCATATGAAAATCACAAACGGAAGTCTAAAGGTAAAGACACAGCTAACAGTCGGCGGAAAAACTCAAAAGGTAAATGAAATAAGAATTTATTCGGGGAAGAAATATCAGAGCGTTAATGAGATTTTTGCGGGAAGTGTGTGTGCGATTACAGGTATATCGTCTGCGGCGTGTGCGGAGGGACTTGGAATTGAAACAAACACTGCGGAGCTTATAACAGAGCCTGTTTTTTCATACACTTTGAAATTGCCGCCTGATGTTGATGAATATACCGCACTCGGAATTTTAAAGAAACTTGAACAGGAAGAAACAAAGCTGCGAATAGAGTGGAATGAATATACACAGAAAATATCGGTTCGTCTTATGGGAGAAATTCAGTTGGAGGTCTTAAAGCGTATCTTAAATGAACGGTTCGGCTTATCGGTTGAATTTGAGCAGGGAAATATTATATATAAGGAAACCGTAAAAAATTCGGTTATCGGCGTGGGACATTATGAACCGCTGAAGCATTATGCGGAGGTGCATTTGCTTTTGGAACCGGGTGAGCCGGGCTCAGGATTGATTTTTAAAACAAAATGCAGTGAGGATGTTCTTGAAAAAAATTGGCAAAGACTTATAATGACACATCTTTGTGAAAAAAATCATATCGGAGTTTTGTGCGGTATGCAGATAACAGATATGTGCATTACACTCATTAACGGAAAGGCACATCAAAAACACACAGAGGGCGGAGATTTCAGACAGGCAACTTACAGAGCTTTACGACAGGGTTTAAGACAAGCAGAGTCTGTTTTGCTTGAACCGTGGTATGTGTTCGAGATTTTACTGCCGACAGAAAATGTTGGACGGGCAATGAACGATTTACAGCAGATGGGAGCAGAATTTGAAACTCCGGAGGCATTGGATGAGCTGTCGAAAATAAGCGGATGTGCACCTATCGGGAAGATTGGGGATTATCAAAAAACGATAACACAGTTTACTCACGGCAGAGGAAAAATAAACTGTACTTTCGGGGGTTACAGACCTTGCAAAAATCAGCAGGAAATTATAGAAAAAATAGGATATGACTGCGATGCCGACATCGAAAATACGGCAGATTCGGTATTTTGTTCTCACGGAAGCGGAACGATTGTGAAGTGGGACGAGGTACTTGACCATGCTCATCTTGAAGTGATGAAATTAAACCTTGAAGAGGTTAAAACACAGACAAGCATAAAAACACCGACTAAAATGATTGCGGATGAAGAAGAGCTTTTACGGATTTTTGAGAAAACCTACGGAAAGGTTAAGAGAAAATCGGAGGGGATGATAAGAACCCAAAAGGAAACTCCGGAATATAAGCCAAAGCCGATAAAAATTCTTCCGCAGTATCTTTTGATTGACGGATACAATATTATTTTCGCTTGGGACGAACTGAAGAAGCTTGCAAACGAGAACTTAAACGATGCAAGAATTTTGCTTATAAATCGTGTTGCGAATTACCGTGCAATGAAAAATACAAATGTTATATTGGTGTTCGATGCATACAGAGTAAAGGGCAATGAAAGAGAAATAGAAGATGTACACGGTGTCAAGGTGGTTTACACAAAAGAAGCGGAAACCGCCGACAGTTATATCGAAAAAACTTCGGAAAAATTGATTAAAAATTATCGGGTTCGTGTTGCGACTTCGGACAGTATCGTTCAAATGATTATCTTCGGAAGCGGAGCGGAAAGAATCCCGGCAAGGGAATTTATTGCCGAGATTGAAAAGACGGAAGAGGAAATGCACAAGTTAATATCGGAGGAATACTGATTATTCAAAAGTCAAAGCACGCATACCACAAAAAAGTGAGATGCGTGCTTTTGTTTTAAATTTTTCATAATTAAAATTTGTCATCGTTTGAAAGTTCATCATATAACTTTGAAGCGGACAAGTTGGGGCTTTTATTTGTCATAGCCTCAACATCAAGTGGTGTGAGTTTTCTAAAACGCTCAATAACATCGGGAATAGGTGAATTTACATTATGATAGTCAGAATATGTGAGTATTTCGCCTATAGAAAGACCTGAAATTTCAGCAAGTTTCATTATTTTGTCCATTGACGGCTGTGTCTTGCCCGTTTCATAGCTTGAAATCGTATTTGCACCGACACCTAAAACCTTACCCAATTCTGCCTGTGTGAAACCACATTTTTTCCGTGCTCTATAAACTCCTGTACTTATATCCAATCCCATTGATGCCTTCCTCCTTTGCAATTTTGTTTATTAAACTGTTGAACCTTTAGCGATTGCAACGGGATAACTGTTTTGACCGACGAGCTTTTTATCCTTTGTAACAACAACCTCCTTGTCGAGAATTACATAGTCAAGCGAAACATTTTCTTCAATAATGGAATCCTGCATAATTATTGAATTTTTGACAACAGCTCCTTTTTTGACGATAACTCCTCTTGACAAAACGGAATTTTTAACCGTTCCCTCAATAAGACAGCCGTTTGATATCAAGCTGTTTTCAACCTTGGAATTTTCTTTATACATAGTTGGTGCCAAATCTTTGTTTTTGGTATATACCGGATTTTTTGTGTTGAGCAATTCACCTCTGAAATCATTATCCAAAAATGCCATATTGTTTTCAAAATAGGATTTCAGTGAATCGATTTTATCCGAATATCCTTTAAATTCATAGCCGTGGATGTGTATGCCGGAGAGTTTTTTAGCAAGTCCGTCACGGACAAAATAATGTTCACCCCGTGACACACACTCATCTATAATACTTTCCAAAAGAGCCTTTTCCATAACAAAAACTTCAAGACTTGCTTTTGTTGATTTCGGATATTGAGGGGAAACCTCAATGTCGATTATTCTGTTGTTTTCGTCCATCTCGATAAGAGTGTGGCGTGATAATTCAGACTCATTAACTCCGGACATATCCTTATAAACAATTGTGATATCCGATTGTTTTTTCAAATGCTGTTCCATAACATCGTCAAAATCAATGTTGTAGATAAGGTTATCCGATGAAAGAACGACATATGTTTGTCTGCTTTTTTTCAAAAAGTTACGAACACCCGCCAAGCGGTCAAGGTCGCCTCTGCCTGCATAGTAATCAAACGAGGCAAGGTTTGGCGGCAGGATTGAAAGACCGTAATTTTTTCTGTCCAAATCCCACGGACTGCCCGATTTCATATGATCCATAAGCGAGCTGTAATTTGATTCTGTTATAACACCGATATTTACAATTCCGGCATTTGACATATTTGAAAGAATAAAGTCTATCATTCTGTAGCTTCCGGCAATCGGCAGAGCTCCGATTGCTCTCATATCGGTAATAGGGGGTATTCTGTCATCGTTTGTGATGATAAGTCCCATTGTATCTCTCATTTTTAAGTTCTCCCTTCCTCTTTACTCTTTTTCAACCATAGAACCGGTCGGAATGATTTCGTTTTTGGGGATTTTTGCATCTCCCTCAACCAAAACGATATCGTTTGAGCAAAATGCGGATGCATATTTGTTGTCCTCGGTGGTGATTGTTCCGATTTGAACATTTTCACCGATTTGAACATTTTCGCCTATAACGGATTTTTTGATAATGGCATTTTTACCGATTTTAACTCCCGACATTATGACAGAATTAATAATTCTTGCACCTTTTTCAATGGTTACATTACCCGATATAACCGAGCCGTTGACCTCTCCGTTTATAACACAGCCGTCAGAAACGGTGCTGTTGACTATTTTTGCTGTTTTTCCGACATAGTTCGGTGCGAGCGGCATTGTTCTCGAATAAATGTTCCAGCTTCTGTCCGCAATATCGAATTTCGGAGGAGATTCCAGCAAGTCCATATTGGCTTCCCACAAGCTGTTCACCGTTCCGACATCTTTCCAATAATCGTCAAATTTCCATCCAATCATTTTTTCGTTATTTGCAAGCATTGACGGAATAATATTTTTGCCGAAATCGTTTGATGATTCCGGGTTGTTTTCATCCTCTGACAGATATTTTTTCAAAACCTCGTAATTAAATATATAAATACCCATAGATGCAAGGTTACTCTTCGGATTTTTCGGTTTTTCTTCAAATTCGATAATATTTCCGTTTTCATCAACATTCATTATACCGAATCTGCTTGCTTCTTCCCAAGGAACAGGCATAACCGCAATAGTGATTGCCGCACCTGATTTTTGGTGAGCTTCGAGCATTTTTCCGTAATGCATTTTATAAATGTGGTCGCCCGAAAGAATTAAAACATTTTGAGGATTGAAGCGTTCGAGAAAGCTCAAATTTTGATATATGGCGTTGGCGGTTCCCCTATACCATTCTCCCGCTTTTGCACTTTGATAGGGAGGAAGAACATAAACGCCGCCGTGGCTTCTGTCCAAATCCCACGGATTGCCGTTACCGATGTATGTGTTTAATTCAAGCGGCTGATACTGAGTAAGAACACCGACGGTATCAATACCTGAATGTGTACAGTTTGAAAGCGGAAAGTCGATAATCCTGTATTTTCCGCCGAATTGAACGGCAGGCTTGGCAACATATTTTGTCAATGCACCCAGTCGGCTTCCCTGTCCGCCGGCAAGAATCATGGCAACGCATTCTTTTGAAATCATATTTTCGTCTCCTTTGAATTATTTATTTTTCTTGCTCTTGGTTTTCTTTTGATATAAACCGTTGACAATCCGTCAAGGTCAAATGATATTGTATAGTCAAAAGAATCAAACTTTTGCTTTTTTGCTTTTATAATAACCTTATCATCTGTTTTTTCACCGCCATAGCGAGATGCGGCACTGTCGAGGACAATTTCGTATTCGCCCTGTTGTTTTACGCCGATGGTGTAGCCTTTACGGCAAACGGGTGTGAAGTTTGAAACAACCGTAATAAAGTCATTTTTCTTTTTGGATTTTCGCATAAACGAGATTACCGAATTGTCCGAATCGTGGTCGTTGACCCATTCAAAACCGTCCCAATTTTGGTCGATTTCCCAAAAGGCTTTGTTTTCAAGATAAAAATGATTAATCTCCTGCGAAAATTTCAAAAGCTTTTGATGTCTTTCGTTATCCAATACATTCCATTCAAGCTCTTCGGCAAAACGCCATTCAAGAAACTGTCCGAATTCTCCACCCATAAACATAAGTTTTTTGCCCGGAAGAGATATATAATATCCCAAAAGTGCCTTATAAGCTTCAAACTTTTCTTCGTAAGAACCGAACATTTTATCTATGAGTGAATGTTTTCCGTGAACAACTTCATCGTGTGAAAGAGGAAGAATATAGTTTTCGGAATAAGCGTAGAACATCAAAAATGTCAGAAGATTATGGTTCGGCTTTCTGAAAAGCGGATCCATTGACATATAACGAAGTGTGTCATTCATCCAACCCATATTCCATTTGTAGTTAAAACCGAGACCACCGTCATCAATGGGAGCGGTAACCTTTGGCCAAGCGGTTGATTCCTCTGCTATCATAAGGATATTCGGGAAATTTGAAAATAGAATTTTATTCATATTTTGCAAAAACTCAATTGCCTCAAGATTTTGATTTCCGCCGTAAATATTCGGAACCCATTCTCCGTTGTTTCTGCTGTAGTCACGGTAGAGCATTGACGATACCGCATCGACTCTCAAGCCGTCAAAGTGAAATTCGCTTATCCAATAAAAAGCGGAAGATAAAAGAAATGAAATAACCTCTCCCTTTGAATAATCAAAAACCATAGTACCCCAGTCTTTATGCTCTCCGAGACGGGGATCTGCATATTCATATTCGGGACAGCCGTCAAAATTATAAAGCCCGAATGCATCTTTCGGAAAATGTGCACCGACCCAATCCATAATGACAAATATGCCTGCTTTGTGGAATTTGTCGATTGCATATTTTAAATCCTCCGGAGTGCCATAGCGTGAGGTGGGGGAGAAGAATCCCGTAACCTGGTATCCCCACGAGCCGTCAAAAGGATATTCGCAAATTGGCATAAATTCGATGTGCGTGTAACCCATTTTGACGACATAGTCACATAAGGAGTCGGCAAGCTCACGATAGGTATAAAAACTGCCGTCGGAATGTGTTTTCCAGCTTCCGGCGTGAACCTCGTAAATAAGCATGGGCTTATCGTAGGGTGGAGTTTTTTCTCTTTTTTTGATGAAAGAAGAGTCTGTCCAACCGTAAGTCTTATCATCATAAATAACCGAAGCTGTTCCGGGGCGAAGCTCTGAATAAAAGGCAAAGGGGTCTGCTTTGAAAATTATTTCTCCCTTTTGCGTTTCGATTGCGTATTTATACAAATCTCCGTCTTTAACCGATGTAAATTCGCCAGCCCAAACACCTGTTGTGCCTATTTTTTTGAGAGGATACTCGGATACCTCCCAATTATTAAACGAACCTGTCAGCCAAACCGCACGGGCATTCGGTGCCCAAAGAGCAAATCTCCAGCCGTTTTCGGTTTTGTGTGCACCGAGAAATTTATATGACTTAAAGTTCGTGCCTTCATTAAAAAGATATAGTTGGTATTCGCTTATGTCGGTATCGTTTTCTGTTTTTAACAATGCCATTAAATGATACCTTCCTTTCTTTATCGTATTGTTGGAAATAACAAAAAATATTCACATATATATTATAGCACATCCGATAAATGAAGTAAATATCACTAATACAATAAAATATGAGGAATTTTTGGTAAATATTAACAAAAAGAACGGGAGTATATGATATTATTTGCCTTATAATGCTCAAATAAAAGGGTAAAAAGACGAAAAAACGATGCCTTTGTTGAAAGGCATCGTTTTTGTTGATTATTTTTCGATTGAAAGGGACGGGACTGCATTTAGGGTCAGGTCGCACAAGTTGTTCTCCGCACCAGTATAATAACCTGCACAGGCAATCATAGCGGCATTGTCGGTGCAAAGAATGGGAGGCGGATAGAGAACATTTATACCTTTTTTTTCTGCCTGTTCCGTCATTTTTTTGCGAAGCTCTGAATTTGAAGCAACGCCGCCTGCAATGGCAATTGTTTTTGATGAATTGTTTATTGCGGCTTCTATTGTATGTTCGCACAAAACATCGGTGACGGCATCCTGAAATGATGCGGCAACATCGGCTTTGTTGACCGAGACGCCCTGCTGTTGAGCTTTGTGCAGATAGTTTATAACAGATGTTTTAACTCCGCTGAAAGAAAAATCAAGAGAGTCCTTGTCAATTCGTACACGGGGGAATTTAATCGCATAAGGATCGCCCTCCTTTGCAAGCTTATCGATAAGAGGACCTCCGGGATATCCGAGCCCGAGAACTCTCGATATTTTGTCGAAAGCTTCTCCTGCGGCATCGTCACGAGTTCTTCCGAGGATTTTAAAATCGGTATAATCCTCAACCAAAACAATGTGCGAGTGACCGCCCGATGCAACAAGACAAACAAATGGAGGCTTTAAGTCCTTGTGAGCCAAAAAGTTTGCCATTATGTGTCCTTTTATGTGATGGACGGGGATTAGTGGTTTTTTCAACGCATAAGCATAAGCTTTTGCAAATGAAACACCGACCAAGAGTGCTCCGACAAGCCCCGGTCCGTAGGTGACGGCAACGGCATCGATGTCTTCTGCTTTGACATTTGCTGCAGAAAGTGCCTCTTCAACAACGGCATCGATATTTTCGATATGTTTTCTGGATGCAATTTCCGGAACAACGCCGCCGTATTTTTTGTGCAAATCAATTTGTGAGTTTATAACATTGGAAAGAATTTTCCGACCGTTTTTGACAACGGCTGCGGCGGTTTCGTCGCAGGAACTTTCGATTCCAAGAATAAGTTTGTCCATATTTAATTCCTTTCATATTTCCAAATCCATCAAAACGGCATTTTCTGTCGGGTTTTTGTAGTAATTTTTGCGAAGACCGGTTTTTGTGAATTTAAAACCCGAATAAAGAGCAATTGCCGAAAGATTGGATTCACGGACTTCAAGCGTTAGGCGATTGAGATTTTTGTCTTTTGCTTTTTTTATTAATTCGCCGAGAATTTTTTTTCCGATACCGAGACGACGCATTTTTTTCGATACGGCTATGTTGGTTATCTGCCCCTCATCCATAACCGCCCAAAATCCTCCGTATCCGATGATTTTGTTATCGATTTTTGTGATAACATAATGTGCAAGAGGATTTTTTGAATCCTTTAAGAATGCATCCTCCGACCAGGGGACTGAAAAACATTCCCTATCGAGAGCCGCAAGCTCTGCGACATCATCTTTTGAAAGCTCGGTAAAGATTAAATTATTCGTCATCGGAGTTTTCCTGAATTTCTTTAAGCTTGTTTGAAAGCTGTGAAAGAGCAATATACAGCTTGTCCGCAACCTCTGTGTAGTCCTCCACATCACCGCCGAACGGATCTTCTATATCGCCGCCGACACCGGACAGTTCGCCCAGTGTAAAAGCTTTTTCTTTTGCGACATCCTGCAAAACCATCTTGTGAGCTTCTGTCATTGTTATAATCAAGTCGCTTTTTTCAATAAGCTCCGGAGTGATTTGCTGTGACAGATGAGCATCAAGGTCTATGTCATATTTTTTTATGGCTTCGATTGCTTCGGGAGTTGCTTTCTCACCGTCCGTTGCAAACATTCCGGCGGATTCTATTCTGACATCGAGATTATCCTCATTCGCAAGCTTGTTCATAATTGCGGCAGCCATCGGACTTCTGCAAGTGTTTCCCGTACATACAAATAATAAATTCAAAACATTCACCTCTTATTGGATATTCAATGCGGATTTTGCAAGATGATCCGCCATATCGTTATATTCGTCTCCCGAATGACCCTTGACCTTTATGAAATTAACTGTCAATAGGTCACAGAGAGAAAGATAAAATTCACGGTATTTTTTTGTTCCCGGCTTGTTTGCCTGCCAAATCCCGGTACACCATTTTTCGATACCCTCGTAGTCATAATAGATATCAATGCTTTTTATGTTGTTTTCAACACAGTAATTCATAATGAATTCACTGCCCTTAATTTCGCCGGCAACATTTCTCATACCGACTAATTCCGGGTCTGAAAAAGCTTTTTTGAATGTGAGGGTTTCGTTGTTGTAAAAAAGAACGGCTCCGTATGAAAACATATTAAGCTCTTTTGAAAAGCTTCCGTCAACATAGGCAACGGCATCACTTTTCTTTTGATTGTATGAGGCGGGGGTATTGTTTATGTAGTTTTTTGCGTCCGCCAAAGAGGTAAACCCCTTAAATTCGGGACCCGAAAAACCGTTGACCTGCTCCTTACATTCCGCCCAGGTGTTGTAAATGCCGGGTTTTCTTCCTTTTTTTACTGCGTAGTATTTCTTCAAAATGTTTTCATTCCTCTTCAAAAAAATTGAAAGTTTTGTTTGGTATTGTTTTTTTATCTTATATATGATATAATAAAATCAGATAAAAGTCAATAATTTTTTTGTTTGTGATTATACATAGGGAGCGGATACGGATGAATTTGCCTGAAGATTTTAAAAACAGAATGAAGCAGATGCTCGGGGATGAGTATGCCCTTTTTGAAGAAGCCTTTGACCGGGAAGAAAGCTTTGTCGGAGTGAGAATAAAACCTGAAAAAAAGGAATTGTTCAATGAAATATTGAAAAATTCGGAAAAAGTCGAATGGTGCAATGACGGATATTATTGTGACAAATCAATTTTGTCGGGAAATCATCCATATCATATGGCAGGACTTTGTTATTTTCAGGAACCGTCAGCAATGGCGGTTGTTGAGGCATTGAAAATAAATCCCGATGATTATGTTCTTGATCTTTGTGCCGCACCGGGTGGAAAGGCAACACAGGCAGGAGTGAAGCTTTCGGACAAAGGACTGTTAATCGCAAACGAAATAATTCCGAAGCGTTCGCAGATTCTTGCGGAGAATATCGAAAGAATGGGAATTTCAAATGCGATAGTGACAAATGAAGCACCAGAGAGACTTTCGGAGTGTTTTGAAAATTTTTTTGATAAAATTATAGTTGATGCACCTTGTTCGGGTGAGGGAATGTTCAGAAAAGAGATAAAAGCAAAGGATGAATGGAGTATAAATCACACAAAAACCTGTGCTGTAAGACAGGGGCATATTCTTGAATATGCATACAAAATGCTGTCACCCGGAGGAAGTATGGTTTATTCGACCTGTACATTTGCATCGTGCGAAAACGAGGAAACTGTGTGCGAATTTTTGAAAAAGCATCCCGATATGAAGCTTTCGGACACAGGACTGCCGATGCTTGATGACGGAAGAAGCGAATGGGGAAAATACGGATATGATATGCATCCGACAAAGAGAATATTTCCTCACAAACAAAGGGGAGAGGGACATTTTCTGGCACTTTTTGAAAAGGACGGGAAAAAAAACGAAAGAACACAAAATACATATAAAATCGATAAACAATGTTCTGAAGCAGTGAAGATGTTTCGTGATTTTGAGAAGAAAACATTAAATACCGAATTTGACGGAGCATTTAAACTTTTCGGAGATAATCTGTATTTAATTCCGCACGGAATTAACATTGATAAATTAAAGGTTGCACGGGCAGGGCTTCATCTCGGCGTATGCAAAAAGAATCGCTTTGAGCCATCAACGGCTTTTGCTTTGGCACTTGATGAGAACAGTATAAAAAATAAAATGTCATTTGACCCCGATTCGGAGGAATTGAAAAAATATCTGCACGGTGAAACACTTTCGGGTGATATAAACGGATATTTGGCAATATGCGTTTCGGGAAATCCCATAGGCTGGGCGAAGGGTTCACAGGGAATAATCAAAAACCACTACCCAAAATACTTAAGGCTTCTGAAATAATTTTTCTGCGTGTTACCGCAAAGGAAAGACCGGCAACAAAGGATGCACCTTTGTCATACAATTCGCCGGCACATTCGTTCATTGTTGAACCGGTAGTGATAATATCATCGAACAGAAGAATTCTTTTGCCAGCCACCCTTTTGGTGTCGGCAATGAAAGCACCCTTTATGTTTGTTATACGACTGCTTTTCTTCAAAAGACTTTGTGCAAGAGTGTGTTTATGCTTGTATATACAGTTTGTGTATGGCATATCAAGCTTTCCGGAAACGGTGCGTGCGATAATCTCGGATTGATTGTAGCCTCTTGAAAAGAGACGGCGTCTTGAAATGGGAACGCTTGTTATAAAATCAAAATCGTGAAGCTCCGAGATATCTTTTATACGACTGTAAAGCATTTCGGAAAACAAATCGCCGAAAGAATATTCGCTGTTGAATTTATATCGGTGAATGAGATTTTTTATGACATCGTCATAGTAATATCCGCAGATATAGAATTTGACATTTTTGCTTCCCTCCATGGGATTGAAAAGCGGCACGGGTTCAATCCGCTTATAACATTCACGGCACAAGCCGATATTCTTCACCGATACCGAAATCATCGACGGAGAAAATCTTTGCTTACAGCTTGCACATATTATTGAACCGTCACTGAAAAAATTCATAAAAATCACCTCACTCGGAAATATTTTACAATATATTTTGCGAAGAGTCAATATAAAAAACGGAGATGAATTAAAATGAAAAAAATATTTGTCTTTACAATGATTTTACTGCTTTTTTCCGCAAATGCGTTTGCAAAGTCATACACGGAAGAAATTTATGAAATTTATTACCGCATCGTGGATGAGGAAAATAAAATTTATGGCGGAGAATATATCACAAGGGAAGAATTTGCATCTGTTCTTGCCGAAAGTATGGGATATTTAAACGAAGATTACAGGTGTTCTTTTTATGATGTTTATGAATCGGATATAAGCTATGGACATATAGCAGCGTTGCAGAATTTGGGAATTGCCGCAGGAGACGGAGATAATAATTTTAATCCCGATGACGATTTGACCGTTAGGGATGCGGTTGTTTTTTTGTCGAGGACATACGGAATTGATAAATTTATGCTCGGAAGCTATTCGGAACAAGAGGTTTCGGGAGTGTCGGAATATGCAAAGGATTTTGTCGGATTTGCCGTGGGCGAGGGAATTTATCCGAAGAACAGCAATGATTTTAAAGGAGCAGACAAACGAATAACGGCAAAGGAAGCCTTGAACTTAATGAACGATTACAGAGAAAGCTTTAATAAAGGCTTTCGCACGCCGATGTTTGTGTCGGGATATCCCGAAATGCAAAATTCGGGAAAGAGCGGTTCATTGCTTGTGGGACTTAAAACCGACAGGGCGTGCAATGTTTATTATATGATACGCAGCGGTAGCGAGTCGGGAAATGATTACATACCTCCGCAGGACAATGTCGATATGTTCTTGACGGCAATTGCAAAGGCAGACACAAAAATTTCGGTCAATATAGGAGCGGAGCAAAAAAATCATTATGACATCTTTTTTGTCCTTGAGGGTGAGGACGGCATTAAAAGCGGTGTTTACTCTATGAAAAATATTTCCGTATTACCCTTTACGATGGGTAACGGAACAAAAAACAATCCGTACAGGATATATTCGGCATATCAGTTTGAACAGATAAGAAATTATCCCGATAAATGCTTTTTGCTTTCTGCGGATATAGAATACAATAAGGAATGGATACCGATAGGCTCGATGAGAAATGAAAAAAATTTCTCGGGCGTTTTGGACGGTGGCGGTTACAGCATCACGGGAATTACGGTTGATGTTTTGAATAACGCAGGTATTTTTGCGGAGCTTGACGGTGCAACTGTAAAAAATCTTTATGTGGATGCCAATGTGAGCGGCGGAAGCTGTGTCGGAATAATAGCCGGTATTTCAAATAAAGCGACAATAACCGATTGCCATGTGAGCGGAACGGTTGAAGCATCGGAAAATATAGCGGGCGGAATTGTCGGAAAAAACAGCGGAAAAATCGAAAATTGCCTGTCGTTGGTTTATTTTGTCACATCAAAGGCATATGCCGGCGGAATTTGCGGAACAAATTCGGGCAGTGTGAAAAATTGTTTTTCGGGGGTTGAAAGAGTCAATTCGGGGATGTATGCATCATCGGTTGCAGGTGTAAACACGGGCGGAATAATCCAAAATTGCGTCGGAGCAAGTATGGAGATAAATAATGAGCTTCCGTTAAAGAACGGAAGAATTACTGCCAACAAAGAAAACGGAACGACTGTGAATAATTATTGCTATGCCGATATGATTTCGGAACAAACGGTTTATTTCGGAGAAAATTTGCCCGACGGTGCGGAGGTTTCTTGGAACGATATCACAACACAGGAATTTTACAAAAAAAAGCTCGGATGGGAATTTTTTGATAAGTGGACATTTAAAATGTATCCGTCGATAACTGTTCCGACATTGAAGAATGTATCTTCTCCAAAGTTGATTGAGGGATTGACGGTATATGCACCGAAAAAAATAACAAATGGGAAAGAATTGGCGGCAATCGGAAAAAATCCGTCGGGACATTATTATCTGGCAAACGATATATATCTTGAATATGACAATCCGAACCAAAGGGTGTGGTCGCCAATAGGTGTCAGTGACGAATACGGAAATCTATATAACAGCTTTAGCGGAACATTTGACGGAATGGGACACACAATAAGTAATATAAAGCTTTCATACAAAATCGGAGAATTGCAATGCGGACTGTTCGGGGTTTTGTACGGCGGAACAATTAGAAATCTGAAAGTTTCAAATGCTTCGGGAACGGTCAGGGGAAGTGTGGGAGTGATTGTCGGAGTGAATTACGGTTTGATAGAGAACTGTGAGGTTTCGGGAACATTGAACATATATGACAGAAATTCAGAAACGGTTGTCGGTGGAATTTGCGGTATAAATTATACAAACATAATATCATGCAATTCAAAAATAAATATATCTGCAGATGCGGAATCATCTTCTTTGGGAGGAATTTGCGGCAGTAATGAGGGATATATTTACGATTGCCGACACAGCGGAAAAATTTCCTCAATCAGTACAAGTAAGTCGTCAAATGTTGTCGCCGGAGGAATTTGCGGAAGCAATTATTCGGGATTTGTTTATAATTCCTATGCTTATAACGATATGAGCTCAAATTCAAATACCTCGTATCTCGGCGGAATTGTCGGCTTGATGAACTACGGAGAAATATATAAATGTTCAACTGATGGAAAAATTTATTCAAAAGCCGAAAGAAAAAATAATTCAAGCGTATATCTGGGCGGAAATGCAGGTTTGGTCAGCGGAGGAATAGTGATGAATTCGTTTTCAAAAAGCACATTGCTTGCAAATGCCGAAAAGGTTTATGTCGGAGGAGTTTCGGGTTTTTGCGAAAACGGAAGTATTCAAAATGTTTATTCCGCAAATGAAATATCGGCAAGGAACGAAAGCCGAGCTGATGGCGGTGTGTATGTGGGAGGAATTGTCGGATATTCCGATAACAGCTACATTATGAGCAGTGCGGCAATAAATCCGAAAATCGATACCGTGGGATTGTTGGGAGAAATATGCGGATATGAAAAAGACGGATTTTCAGGTGGAAATTATTTTTACGATGGAACGAAAGAAAGTCTTTTCAAATTTAAAAATACGGAATTTTTCTTCGCCCCGGTTGATGAGGGCGGATTGATGGGTTGGAACAGCGATGCGTACGGCGGAGATGTTTGGACAAAATCAAAAAACAAAAATTATCCGTTCCCCGTTCTTTACGGCGTGAAAAATCAGGATTGTTGGGAGAAATATGCGGATATGAAAAAGACGGATTTTCAGGTGGAAATT
>CAZGZZ010000029.1:0-26054 GCA_964530315.1 uncultured Lachnospiraceae bacterium | reverse complement strand
GTTGTTGCATTTGAATAGTGTGAAAGTTCTTCGGGAGAATGGTCTCTGAAACGAACATTTTCTTCCTTAATTCCCAAATCTTTCAGCCACTTCATACAATAGTCTTTCCAATAAAGGAACCATTCCATATCTTTTCCCGGCTCGCAGAAGAATTCAAGCTCCATCTGTTCAAATTCTCTTGTTCTGAATGTGAAGTTTCCGGGAGTAATTTCATTTCTGAAAGATTTACCTATCTGTCCGATACCGAAAGGAATTTTCTTTCTTGAAGCTCTTTGAACGCTCTTGAAGTTGACAAAAATTCCCTGTGCAGTTTCCGGTCTTAAATAAACCGTTGAAGATGAATCCTCCGTTACACCCTGGAATGTTTTAAACATAAGATTGAATTGACGAATATCGGTAAAATTCTGTTTTCCGCATTCGGGGCAGACGATATTGTTTTCCTTGATGTATTCAATCATCTTTTCATTGCTCCAGCCGTCAACGGTAAGGCTTTCGCCCTTTGAGAACGCATAGTCCTCAATAAGCTTGTCGGCTCTGTGTCTTGCCTTACATTCCTTACAATCCATCAACGGGTCGGAAAAGCCTCCGATATGTCCCGAAGCAACCCAGGTTTGAGGGTTCATAAGAATTGCACAGTCAACCCCGACATTGTATTTTGATTCCTGAATAAACTTTTTCCACCAAGCTTTTTTTACATTATTCTTGAATTCAACACCCAAAGGACCGTAATCCCATGTGTTTGCAAGTCCGCCGTATATTTCAGAGCCGGGGAATATGTATCCTCTTCCCTTGCACAGTGCGACGATTTTATCCATTGTCTTTTCCGTATTTTTCATCTGACTTTTCACCTTTCGTTTTAATACTCTCTTTATTTTATCAAATATTTGCGCAAATTGCAATATCTTTTTGATAATATTAAAAAAAAGTAATCACACAAAAATAAAAGCTATAAGTTTAATATTTTTCCTTGATTTTTTTTATAATAGGTGATATAATTTAGTATGAATAAGTTTTCATTAATTCAAAAGGTGATAAAAATGGACATAAACAAATTGATTACAAATGATTCGGACAAATTGAGAATAATACAAGAGCTTGTGCCTGGCAAGCAAATCACGCTTGCACATATAATCGCCGCACCCGACAAAATTGTTTATCAAAAGCTCGGCTTAAACCCCGACATTGATTACAACAGGGCGGCAATCGGAATTTTAACGGTAAGTCCTGCCGAAACGGCTGTTATTGCCGCCGATATTGCTCTTAAAACTTCAAATGTCGAGCTTGGATTTGTTGACCGTTTCAGCGGAACACTTATCATAACCGGTATGGTGTCCGATGTTATGGCGGCAATTGAGGCTTCTGTTGCATACATTCGTGATACACTCGGATTTTCTGTATGTGAGGTCACAAAGACATAATGAAAAAAATCATATTAATAGGTAGAAGCGAAAGCGGAAAAACCACATTGACTCAAGCACTGAAGGGTGAAAAAATCCAATACAGCAAAACGCAATATACAAATCATTACGATGTTATAATCGACACACCGGGCGAATATATTCAAACAAAGAATCTCGGTGCGGCACTTGCTATGTACACATTTGAGGCTGATGTTGTCGGCTTGCTTATGAGTGCAACCGAGCCTTATTCTCTTTTTTCACCGTGTGTAACACCGCTTGCAAACCGTCCCGTTATAGGGATAATAACAAAAATCAATGATAAAAACGCCGACATCGAGCAAGCCGAAAGCTGGCTCCGCCTTGCAGGCTGTACCGACATTTTTTACGTCGATTCGGTTACGGGCGAAGGAGTTTTTAAAATTTTCGAATATTTAAAAGATCCCACCGATGTTCTTCCGTGGGAAACACCAAAAGGAGTTGATTGATATGGAATTAAACGAAACGATGAAAATTAAGCTTGAGCATGATAAAGCAAGTGAGGTCAGGGAAATTATGACCGATGTTTACAGTGCCTTGACAATAAAGGGCTACGACCCGATAAGCCAGCTTGTAGGCTACATCATTTCAGGAGATCCGACCTATATCACAAGCTATAACGGTGCGAGATCAAAAATCGTCAAAGTTGAACGAGATGAACTTTTGGAGGAGCTTGTAAAGCATTATATAAATTCGCTTTGATTTTACCGGGGGTGGTAATATATGATAGATTTCCATTCGCACATCCTGCCGCAAATCGATGACGGTGCGCAAAATGTTCAAATCAGCCTTGATATGCTTGCCGAAAGCTATCGCCAGGGCGTCAGAACCGTTATTGCAACACCTCATTGCAGAATTGCGTCGGAAAAAGATATTGATATTTTTTTGGAAAAGAGAAAAAAAAGCTATGAAATTCTCAAAGATGCCATAAAAAAAGACCAAAGAAAACTCCCCGAAATTGTTCTCGGCTGTGAGCTTCAGGTATCGGGAAATGTGAGGCATTTTGAAAAGCTTTTACCCTTGTGCATAGAAAACACAAACTATATTTTGATTGAAATGCCCTATACTCGCTGGCACGAAGACTGCTATGATTTTCTCTATGAGCTTTTGCTCAATGGAATGCGTCCGATAATGGCACATATAGAACGGTTTTTAAACAAAAAAAAGGATTTTTATAATCTTTATTCCCTTGACCTTTTGTATCAGGTCAATGCCGATTCTTTTCTTTCCCCACTTGTGAGAAGACAAATCCCCGAACTTTTTTCAAGCGGAGCAATTCAATTTTTGGGAAGCGATATGCATAACACCACACGCCGCCCGACAAGGATGCAAAAGGCATCGGAGCGAATTGTGAAAAGCTACGGCACACCGTGTTTCGAGCGTTTGATGAATAATGCTGCTCTGGCTTTAAACAATGAACCCGTTCCGGTTATAAGATACGAAAAAATGTCTTTCTTCAAAAAAATGAAAGTATAAAGGGAGCTGTAAAAATTTTACAGCTCCCTTTTCATTTCATAATATCAAACGCCGTATCGATAACGCTGCCTATGCTTCTGAATACACCCTTTGTCTTTCTTTTTATTTTGTTCTTTTGTTTTTCACTGATAGGTTCAAAAATCATCGTCGCCGCCGCACCGACCAGCACTCCGGTTGCAATTCCCTTTGTAAAATCGGAATATCTCACTGCCCAACCCTCCGTTTCATTAATTAAGAATTCCAAAAAATCAAATTCCAATGCTTATTATGCTACGAAAAAAACATTTTAATCGGTAAATATTTAATAAAAATCAAAAATAATCTTGACTATCCAATATTTATGTTATAAAATTTAGATGTAGAAAAAAACGGAGGAAAAACGAATGGCAAATATAAAAGCATTCTGCGGATACAGATATAATCCACAAAAAATAAAAAATCTCGGACTTGTTATGGCTCCGCCGTATGACACGGTTTCCGACGAGGAACGAAATGACTATTTGAATGCGGATGAGCATAATATCATAAGAATTTCAAAGGGACTTGAAATGCTTTCGGACAACGACAGCAACAATGTCTATACCAGAGCCGCCGATTACCTGAACAAATGGATTGAAGAACAAGTTTTGGTGAGGGACGAAAAACCGGCATTGTATTTGTATGAGCAAAGAGTAAAATACAAAAATACAATGTTTATAAATCACGGTATCGTTTCACTTTTGGAGCTTTCCGACCTGCACGAAAACGATGTCTTGACCTGCGAGTTGCCCTCTGTCACAACCACAACGGACAGATACAATCTTCTTTCCTCTATCAACGCCAATGTTGATATGATAAGCTGTATGTATATTGATGCGGAAAAAAATCTTTCTTCACTCTTCACCGAAATTGCCGATCAAGAACCCGATATGGAATTTACAACCGAAGAGGGAATCATTGATTCCGTTGCAATCCACAAAATCTGGGCTATAACAGATACCGAAACAATCGACTTTATCTGCAATTCAATGAAAGATAAATCCTTGTTCATAACAGACGGTCACAATCGTTATGCAACGGCACTTGAATATAAAAAATATTGTAAGGAGCACGATAAAAATTACAGCGAAAATTCAGGCTGCAACTATATTATGGCTTGGTGTACCAATGCTTTTGGAAACAGAATGGTTCAGCTCCCCGTTCATAGAATGTTGACAAAGGAAAAGAACTTTAACGAAGACTATTTCATTGCCTGTGCACAAGACCACTTCAAGGTCGAAAAAATCATTGTCGATACATCGATAGACGATGTTACGGAAACAATGAAAAAACAGATTTCAACCGTGAGAATGGACACAAGATTCGGTGTTTATTGCGGAGGAAATTATTTCTACCGCCTGTCGCTTCCCGACAAAAAGATAATGAAAAGCTATTTCCCCGGCAAATCAACAGCCTACGGAAATCTTGATGTTGCGGTATTCAACAAGCTTATATTGGAGGATATATTCAATATAAGCGAAGATGATTACGATAAATATATCAAATATACAAAACGAGCATCAAACGGAGTCGCGGCGGTAAACAACAAGGAGATTTCCTGTCTGTTTATTCTAAACCCCGTCAAAGCGGAGCAAATCCGTGAGGTTGCTCTGTCCGGCGATGTTATGCCCGACCGTTCGATATATATATTCCCGAAACCTGCAACAGGCGTAATAATAAATAAATTCTAAACAAGAAAGGAACAAAAAAATGAGTGATTGTTTATTCTGCAAAATTATAAAAGGAGAAATTCCCTCCACAAAAGTTTATGAGGACGAATATGTTTATGCGTTCAAAGACATTGAACCCCAAGCACCTTTTCATATAGTCATTGTTCCCAAAGAGCATATTGAATCGGCAAACTTCATTAACGAAAAAAATTCTCCTTATGTTTCAAAAATCTTTGAAGCAATCCCGAAAATCGCAAAGGAGCTCGGTTTTGCGGAGGATGGCTACAGAGTTATAAACAACTGCGGCGTAAATGGCGGTCAGACGGTTATGCATCTGCATTTTCATCTCACCGGTGGCAGACAATTTGGCTGGCCTGCAGGCTGATTTTTACATAGGGGATGTTAATTCATCCCCTTTCTTTTTACCCTTTTTTAAATTCCTCCGCCAATTTTTTCAAAGCCTTTTTCTCAATCCGTGACACATATGAACGGGAAATTCCGAGTTCTGACGCAACCTCTTTTTGAGTTCTTCTCTCCGCACCGCCCAAGCCGTAGCGTTTTATAATAATATCAATCTCACTTCTTTTCAAAACCTTTTCCATAATTCCGTACAGCTTTTTAATATCGTTTTTCACCGAAATCGATTCAACAATATCCTCATTTTCCGCAGGAATTATGTCAGCAATGGTCAAAGCATTTCCGTCTTTATCCGTCCCGATTGATTCATCGAGAGATATTTCATTTGACAGTTTTTTCGTGCTTCTCAAAAACATTAAAATCTCATTGTCGATACACCTTGAAATATATGCCGCCAGCTTGCTGTTTTTATCGGGATTGAATGTGTTTATTCCCTTTATCAATCCGATAATTCCCACCGAAATCAAATCATCCGCATTATATTCGTTGCCGTATTTTTTCGCAATGTGAGCAACAAGTCTTAAATTATGCTCAACAAGAATATTTCTTGCCTCCATATCCCCGTTTTTAAAAAGCTCAAGATAGCGCCTTTCCTCCTCTGCCGACAGTTTTTTCGGAAATGCGTTTGAATTTCCCACATAACCTGCCAAAAACATCAGCTCGTGTATCAATCGAAATAAAAGCTCAAACATTTTTCCCTTTCCCCCTTAATTATTCAATCAAAGTATATGCCGCCTTTCTTGTCCTTTTTCCGAATTGCCTGTACTATAATAAAAAAAACTGTAAAGCAACGCTTTACAGTTTTTAAGATTAACTTTTTATCTTTCTTCTCTGAAATACGGTAATCCCAAGGATTTCGGAGGTTGATTTTCTTTCTTTCTTCTGACACTTGTCAGTATCAAAACAAAAATTGTAACCGCATAAGGAAGCATATTGAAAATGGCAACGGCACTTCTACTCAATCCGTTTATATACGAATAGGCAATGTAAAGACCGCCGAAAACGATTGAACCGATTATACCGAGGTTCGGTTTCCAAAGAGCAAAAATAACAAGTGCAATCGCAAGCCAACCTCTGTCACCGAATCCGCCGTTTGTCCAAGCACCGCCCGTATAGTCCATAATGAAATAAAGACCGCCCAAGCCTGCAATGACACCACCGATACAGGTTGCAAGATATTTGTATTTCGTAACATTAATACCTGCTGCATCGGCAGTTGCCGGATTTTCTCCGACAGCACGAAGATGCAAGCCGACTCTTGTTTTCTTCAATACATATGCCGAAATCAACGCAATCGCAATCGCAAGATAAACCATAAATCCGTATTTGAAAAATATCGTTCCGAAAATACCGAGATTATCGGCAAACGGGAGTGTTGCTTTATAGAAATCCGCAGTTGTTTTAACCGAAAGAGTTCCTCCGTCACCGGCTATCTGTGTCAGCGAGCCACCGAAAAAATCTCCGAAGCCGACACCGAATGTTGTCAGTGCCAATCCCGTAACATTTTGATTTGCACGCAGAGTAATTGTCAAAAAGCTATATATCAGTGCGGCAAATAACGAACCGAGAACAGATGAGAGCAACGGAATTAAAATACACCAAAACGCAACGGGCGTTTCAACCGCCTGTTCATAAATATACGCACCGATAACGCCGCTGCATCCGCCGACATACATAATTCCCGGAATACCGAGATTTAAGTTTCCTGATTTTTCCGTTAAAATTTCACCTGTTGAGCCGAATAAAAGGGGAATACCCTGAATTATTGCTTTATTGATAATTGTTGCTATCATAATTTCATTCCCTCCTCATTTTTTGCTCTGAAATGCACACGGTATTGGATAAAGAATTCACAGCCGATAATAAAGAATAGTATAATACCTGTCAAAATATCGGCAATACTCTTATTCAGCTGGAAAGCATCCGCACCCTGTTCAAGGAAAACTATCAAAAGCGAAGTTAAAATCATATAAATCGGATTAAACTTTGCAAGCCAGGAAACCATAATAGCCGTAAAGCCCATTCCGCCGACAACATCCGTATTGATGGTGTGATCCGTACCCGAAACAAGAATAAATCCCGCAATACCGCAAATCGCACCCGAAATTGCCATAGTTCTTATAATAACCTTTTTTACATTAATTCCGATATATCTTGCCGTGTTTTCACTTTCTCCGACAACCGAAATTTCATATCCGTGCTTTGTGTATGTAAGGTAAATGTACATTCCCACCGTAACAAGTGCAACAATCAAGATATTTAACAAATACTTCTGTCCGAACAGTGACGGAAGCCATCCGCCCATCGTCGCACTGTTAATAACACCGACATTGTTTGAATCTTTCGGATTTTCCCAGAAAACTATGCAGAACGAAACAATCTGCATCGCAACATAGTTCATCATAAGTGTGAAAAGTGTTTCGTTTGTGTTGAAATGAGCCTTGAATATTGCAGGAATAAGACCCCATATCATTCCGGCAACCACACAGCATACAACCATCAGCGGAAAGAGTATTGCAGGTTGAAGCGTATTTCCGAAATAAATCATACAAGCCGCCGCCGCAAGACCGCCGACCATTGTCTGTCCCTCCGCACCGATGTTCCAGAACTTCATCTTAAAAGCAGGGGTAACCGCCAGCGAGATACACAATAAAACAGCAAGCTTCTGCAATGTGTCCCATATTCTTCTTGATGTTCCGAATGCCTTTTGGAACATTTTCACATAAACCTCTATCGGGTTGTTCTCAGTCAGCAAAAAGATAACAACACCACAGATAACAAGTGCGGTCAAGATTGCAATAACACGCACGCCGACAGCCTTATACATAGGCACTTCGCTCTGCTTGGTTATCTGAATTTTAGGCTCTTTTATATGTTTTTGATTACTCATCCTGTACCGCCCCCTTGTCGTGTTTTGTCATCAGCAAACCTATTTCTTCCTTTACCGTAGTTCTTGCATCAACAATTCCGTTAATTTTTCCTCCGCATATAACCATAATACGGTCGCAAAGCTCCAATAAAACATCCAAATCCTCGCCAACAAGAATAACTGCGGCACCGTTCTTTTTCTGTTCATTCAATAGATTATAAATTGTATATGAAGAGTTAATGTCAAGACCTCTCACCGGATAAGCCGCCATCAAAACGGTCGGCGAAGATGCGATTTCTCTTCCGACAAGCACCTTTTGAACATTTCCGCCGGAAAGTCGTCTGACGGGGGTCTGTGCACTCGGTGTCACAACCTCAAGTCTTTTTATAATGCTCTCGGCAAGCTCTTTCGGAGCTTTTCTTTCAACAAAAACCGATTTACCTTTTCTGTAGCTTCGAAGCATCATATTGTCGATAATATCCATATTGCCTACAAGTCCCATTCCAAGTCTATCCTCCGGAACAAAGGATAATCTGACACCCATATCTCTTATCTGCATCGGTGTTTTATCAACAAGATTTTCCACCTTGTTGTTTTTTGGATTGTAATAGATAATTTCTCCGCTTTCCAAATGCTGTAATCCGGCAATCGATTCCAAAAGCTCACGCTGTCCGCTTCCGGCAATACCGGCAATACCGAGGATTTCGCCCGACTTAGCTGTGAAAGAAACATTTTCCAACACCATCACACCCTCACGGTTGACACAGTTTATGTTTTTAACAACAAGTCTGTCCGCCGTGTTTTCGGGCTCACTTCTTTCTATGTTCAAATCGATTTTCTTACCGACCATCATTTCGGTCAGCTTCATTTCGTCCGTTTCGGAAGTCTTAACAGTTCCTGCATACTCGCCCTTACGCAAAACGCTGACACGGTCAGAAAGCTCCATAACCTCATTTAGCTTGTGAGTGATGATAACAATTGCTTTACCGTCGTCACGCATTCTTCTCAATACCTTGAAAAGATTCTGTGTTTCCTGCGGAGTAAGCACGGCGGTCGGCTCATCGAGAATTAGTATGTTTGCACCACGATACAAAACCCTGATAATTTCAACCGTTTGTTTTTCCGAAACCGACATTTCGTAAATCTTTTTATCGGGATCTATGTTAAATCCGTAGCGTTCTCCTATTTCCTTGACCTTTTTGGATGCCTTTTTTATATCAAATTTTTCTTCATCCTCAAGACCGAGAACAATATTTTCCGTTGCCGTAAAGATATCGACAAGCTTAAAATGCTGATGAATCATACCGATTTTATAATTGAAAGCATCTTTCGGAGAAGCAATAACGACTTCCTTGCCGTCAATAAAAATCTGACCCTCATCGGGAAAATAAATACCGGAAATCATATTCATAAGAGTAGTTTTTCCGCTTCCGTTCTCGCCGAGAATTGAAAGAATTTCACCCTTGTTGACAGTTAAGCTGACATTTTTGTTAGCCGTAACACTGCCGAATGTTTTAGTAATATTTTTTAGTTCGATAGCAGGTGTTGTATTCAAAATGTTTCCTCCCAACCTATTTTTTTCAATGTGCTGAAAAAAACACAGCGTGTCCGCTTTTTTCGGCACATTGTTTCTATAAACAAATAATGCCCCGGACGAAGACATTCGACTCCGCCCGAGGTATATTCCGTTATTAACAATTATTTGATTGTAATTCCGTCGATATCAACATCGAAATAAGGTGCTGAACGGAATTCAGACTCATGGAAATATCCGTCAGAAACAACATCTGTATCAGGTGTGAATTTTTCGTCGGAATCAACATCAGCCTTGTATTCTGTCAATTCTGCGCCCTTAACTGTGAATGTCTTTGTATCAAATACCTTAAGTTCACCGGAAATCAAAGCTGCCTTAACTTCATCAAGTTTTGCCTGTGTGCCTTCAGCGGCAACAGCATCGTTAAGACCGATAATTTGAACAACATCGTCAGCAAGACCCTTACAGAAATCCTGTTCGATAGGTGTGTTGTTTACTTTAGCTGTTATAATGTGCTCAAAGTATGGCTGCCAATTGATTTTTGAAGAAACCAATGCTGTGTTAGGTCCCCAAGCTCTTGTATCGAGGTTATATGCTACATTAGGAACGCCTGCTTCTTCACAAGCCTTCGGAGCACCCTCTGAATCTGCGTGCTGGCTGATAAGAACACAACCGCCTGCAATCAAAGCATTTGCCGTTTCTTTTTCAGCGGCGATATCAAACCAAGAGTTTGTGAATTTAACATCCATTGTAACCGATGGGCAAACAGATTTTGCACCGAGATAGAAAGATGTGTAACCCGACTTAACTTCGGCATAAGGATAAGCACCTACATAACCCATTTTAGCCTGGTCTGCTGTAATCTTTCCGCTTTCAATCATTTCGTTAAGCTTCAAACCTGCAGCAACACCGACAATATATCTGCCCTCATAAATTTTTGCAAAAGTGTTGTAGAAGTTATCAAGCTTTTCTGTGTGAGCCTTTGTTCCCGTAGCGTGGCAGAAAGTCACTTCAGGGAATTCTTTTGCAGCCTGAAGCATAAAGTCTTCATGACCGAAACTATCTGAAAATACCAAATCACAACCACCGTCGGCAAGGTCAGCAGCCGCTTCATAACATTCATTTGTTTCAGGAATATTTGTCTTGAATTCATACTGATCCTTTGTCAGACCGAGCTTTTCAACAGCAGCTTTAGCCGCATCGATAAAGTTCTTATCGTATGTTGAATTTTCATCGTGAAGGAAGATAAATCCGACTTTAAAGTCTTCAGGAATAGCTCCTGCCTCTTTATTTGCATCATCCTTCTTTTCTCCACAACCCGCAACACCGCCGAGCATAGCCAACGAAAGCAGCATTGCAACCAATTTTGTGATTTTTCTCATTTGGAATTCCTCCTAATTTTTTGTTTTTTATTTAAAAGACATAAGTCTTAAAAATCAATCTCTGAAAACAATTCCCTTTTCGGGGTCCATACTGTCAACAATAGCCAAAGATTCCACTCTGACTCCCTTTTCACGAAGAAGCCTTCCGCCGATTTGGAAACCTTTTTCGATAACAATTCCGGCCCCCTGCAATGTAGCACCCGATTCCTTAATCAAATCAATAAGTCCGAGCAATGCACAGCCGCTTGCCAAAAAGTCATCAATAACCAAAACCTTGTCCTCGGGCTTTAGGAAATCCTTTGCAATCATAACATCATAAACTCTGCCGTGCGTGAAAGACTTAACCTTTGTTTTATAAACATCTCCTGCGATATTGTTTGTCTTTGATTTCTTTGCAAAAACAACCGGAACATCAAAATAAAGTGCCGCAACGCAGGCAATACCTATTCCCGACGCCTCGATTGTGAGAATTTTTGTTATTTCGGTATCCTGAAATCTTCTCTTAAATTCTTTTCCGATTTCACAAAAGAGCCCCACATCCATTTGATGATTCAAAAAACTGTCAACCTTTAAAATATTGCCCTCTTTTACAATTCCGTCTGTGCGGATCTTGTCTTTCAAAAGCTCCACCGAAATACCTCCCAGCTAAAAAATGTCCTTTTATTTATGATATTATATTTTAGCCTTTTTTTCAATATCAGCCGACATTTTTCGTCATAATTTATAATTTTTCTTATTTTATATGTGCAATATTTCAACATATTTTCAAACAATAAAAAAACATCGCAAAAATCGTTTCTGCAATGTTTTTATAAATCAATTATTTTACCTTTGAAAAAGCATCCTTATCACAGATAAGAGTAACATCAGGGTGAACCTTAAGCATTGTTGCCGGATTTGATGTTGTGATATTGTTATTCAAAAGTTCCGCAACCGCATCGCTCTTGTTTGCACCGTTAGCCATAATAACAATTTTCTTTGCTTTCAAAATTGAACCCATACCCATTGTCAAGGCCTGCTTCGGCACTTCGTCCTCGCTTGCGAAAAATCTTGAGTTAGCCTCGATTGTGTTTTGTGTAAGATTTGTCAAGTGAGTAACCGAAATCAAATTTTCATCGGGCTCGTTAAAAGCAATGTGACCATTCTGACCGATGCCCAAAATCTGCAAATCAACTCCGCCGATTTTTGAAAGCTCATTTTCATATCTTTCACATTCTTTTTCCGCATCGGGAGCTTCACCGTTAGGAATGTTTGTGTTATTCTTGTCAATGTTTATATGAGAGAACAACTGCTCATTCATAAAGTAGTCATAGCTCTGGTCATTTGATTTTTTTATCGGATAATATTCGTCAAGGTTAAATGTTTTAACCTCCGAAAAATCAATTTTTCCGTCCTTGTTCATTTCGATAAGTTTTTTATACATACCGATAGGTGTTGAACCTGTTGCAAGACCCAAAATACTTTGCGGCTTAACGACAAGCTGTGCGGCAACAATTCTTGCCGCCTGAACAGACAGTTCATCATAATTTTCGCATACAATAACTCTCATAATTAAATCCCTTTCAATTTTATAATAAATCTTTAACTATATTCATCATTTCATCTTCTTTGGTCGAAATATCATAAACCAATTTAAGTTGATTTCTCGCCCTGTCAAGATTATGATGCTCACGGTGAATTTTAAAATAAGTGTCACCGTTAAGATAATCGGTCAAAAATCTGATACCGCATTCATATGTAAGAAGCTTTGCGGAGAAAGGTAAAAGCTCGATTTCTTTTTCAGAAAGCTTATCTTTCATTTCCGAAAGATATCCGTCGGCAAAGCTCTTGAATGCTTCAACATCGAAATTAACGAGGTCAAGATTTGTCTCATCCTCCGCACCGGTTGATGCACCCATTCTCAATGCGTCTCCGAAATCATACAATGAGCTTCCGGGCATAACGGTATCAAGGTCAATCACGCAGATTGCCTTACCTGTTTCATTATCAAACAAAATATTGTTGATTTTGGTATCATTATGTGTAACTCTCAAAGGAAGAGTTCCTTTTTTTAGCTCATCTACAGCAACGCAAGCAAATTCCTCCGCGCATTTCAATGAAAATTCGATTTCTTTTTGGACAGATGACGCTCTCTTTGCGATATCATTTTTGATAGCTTCCCTCAACGCTTCAACACGCTTTGGTGTATTGTGGAAATCAGCAATTGTTTCGTGAAGAGTTTCTGCCGGATAATCGTCCAAAAGCATCTGAAAATGACCAAAGCTCTTTCCGGCACAATACAAATCCTCATTTGTTTTGCTGTTTTCTATGCTCTTTGAATCCTTGACAAACTTATAAACTCTATATACATGGTTCTCATCGATTTCAAAAAAACTTCTTCCATCCTTTGTTTTAACAACGGTAAGAGTTTCTCTTTCGGGGTCTCCGCCCTCTTGTATAATCTTCTTCTTCAGAAAAGATGTGACATTATCGATATTTTCCATCAATTCTTCGGGTTTTTTGAAAACTTTTGTGTTTATTCTTTGAATAAGATAATCATATGACTCTGTAACAAAGGTGTCGTTAATATGTCCGTTACCATAAGGCTCAATATTTTCGTCAATGCCGAACTCATTAAGTGCTTTCGTAACTATAGCTTTCTTTTCCATCTTTAATACCTTTCTATCAGTTATATAATCCTTGATCAAACAATGCCTTAATAGCTTTTCTTACCGCTTCGGTGTCTGCCGAGTATGTAACGCCGTGCCATTGTTCCTTGGTTTCCAAAATTCTCAACTTCTTACCCTCATCCTTCATTCTTGTCGTGATTGCCTGGGCAATGTAGAATTCCTTTTTGGGATCATTGATATTTTCATCAAGGAACTTCTTGAATTCTCTTTCCAAGCAATCAAAAATTCCAACATCAAGTCCCCACATATTCATCGAAACGATTGTGTCGTAAGGAATATCGGTATCCTTTCCGATTTCGTGTGTTTCTGTAGTATCGATAAGATATCCGTTTTCGTGCTTGCAGATACCTCTTGAAACAGTTCCGTTGTCAGAAAGTGTATTTCCGAGGTGATATCCTGCCATACACATTTCGTCGTTATTTACAAGATAATCATACATTGTTTTATAAACGCTCTGTCCGTAATAGTCATCTGCGTTGATAATCAAGAAAGGCTTCTTAACAGCATCCTTTGCACACAAAACAGCATGACCCGTTCCCCAAGGTTTAAGTCTTCCGTCGGGCAATGAATACCCCTCGGGCAATGTATCCTTTTCCTGATACACATATTCAACATCAATCATTTTTTCAATTCTTTTTCCGCAAGCCGCGCGGAAATCTTCCTCGATTTCTTTTCTGATGATAAATATAGCCTTGTCAAAACCTGCTTTCTTTGCATCATATACCGACAAATCGATAATCATTTCTCCGTTAGGTCCGATAGGTGCTGCCTGTTTCAATCCTCCGAAACGGCTTCCCATTCCCGCTGCCATTACTACTAATTCTGCACTCATTGAAATCTTCCTTTCCTTATACATAAAGTCTCCGCATAGGACGACTTATTTTATATCATTTTCTATTATATCACATATTCTGTATTTTTCAAGACAATTTTAAAAATAAATGAAAAAAAATCGGCAGAAATATTCTGCCGAATTTAATGTCGATAAAGTTGAATTCCGGAAAATACACATTAAACATCGCAAAACTTTTCGGGCGACCACACAGGGTCGCCCGTAATTCTTCCCCTTAAGGGTAGTGAAACGACAAATCAAATGAGGTATTCTCTTCCGAAGTTCACCTTTTCGATTATTTGGATTTTTTAGCCAATGCTTTTTTCTCCTTATGATTTTGCCACGAAACCCAGATAGGTCCTGCAAGGCATACAGAAGAATAACATCCGCTGATGATACCTATAATCATAGGAAGTGAGAATGTTATAATTGACTGAACATCCTTAACCTGTGCGAATACAAATACAACAACCATACTCAAAAGGGTACACAAACTTGTGTTTATTGAACGAGTCAATGACTGTGTAATACTTCTGTCAACAATTTCCTCTGTTGTAAGCTTTGAGCCGTAGAACTTCTTGTTTTCTCTGATTCTGTCGAAGATAACGATTGTGTCGTTAATCGAGAAACCGAGAATTGAAAGTGCAGCCGCAATAAATGACGAGTTAACTGCCATTTTAAATACGATAAATGTGAAGAATACAAGCACAACATCGTGGAACAACGCAAACAATCCCGAAAGACCTGCCGACAAACCGGAAATCTTTCTGAAGCTGTACCAGATGTAGAGGATAATGAGAATCGCAGAAATTATAATAGCCTTGATACAATCCTTTGCAAATTGTTTACCGATAAGCGGCTCAACAATTTCTGCACCTGCGGATTCAAGATTGTTTTCGGGGAATGCTTCAACCAATGCAGTGTTCAACTCATCTTGATCCTGTGATGAAAGACCGTCCTTTTCGGAAAGGTTCAAAACAAATTTCTTTGTTCCGCTTGCCATATCCTCTGTGAGCTGAACATCACACTGTCTGCCGATAGATTCCGAAACAACATTCTGAACCTCCGATGTGCTGATGTCACCTGTGTATGTGTATCTGATCATAGCTCCGCCCTGGAACTGAATATCAAGACCGATACCATTAATAAATATGCAAACAACGCCTACAACAACCAAAACCAATGAGATTATATAAGCCTTTGTTCTGTTTTTGTAGAACTTGAATACCTTCAAAGGTTTCTTGTTCTTCTTTTCACCGTATAGCCATGGTTTTCTCAAGAATTCAAACTGGCTCAAGGATCTTATCATAAGCTTTGATGTTGTGATACCGCAGATAAAGTTCAAAATATTACCTGTGAGCAATGAATATCCGAACGAAATCATTGAACCCGAACCGAATACCATAAGTACGATAGCAACAATCATAACCGTAACATTACCGTCAAATACTGATGAGAATGCCTTGTGGAAACCTGTTTCAATTGCAGCCTTAACCGATTTTCCGTCGTTGATTTCTTCCTTGATTCTTTCGGAAGTGATAATATTTGCGTCAACACCCATACCGATAGACAGGATAATAGCCGCAATACCCTCCAACGTGAGAGTAAACTGTGGAATTGAAACAGCCAAAAGCTGAACAATAACCTGAAGTGTAAGAGCGAATACAGCAACAAAACCGGGAAGTCTGTAATAAAGAAGCATAAACAGACAAACAAGGATAAATGCTACCAAAGCGGCAATCTTCATTACATCCAAAGCTCCCGAACCCATTGTCGGGCTTATTGTTGAATAGTTTCTTGATTCAAGCGAGAACGGCAATGCACCGGAGTTGATTTTGTCAGCAAGCTCCTTTGCCTGTTCCGCATTTTCCATACCTGTAATAGTTGCCTTACCGCCCGAAATCTGTTCATTTACAGTCGGATTTGAAATCATTGTCTCATCCATAAAGATAGGCATCTGCTGTCCGACAAGGCTTCCTGTTGCCTGTTCAAACGCCAAAGCACCGTCTTCCGTCAATTCAAGTGCAACGACATGCTGACCTGTTGTTTCAACATATTGACCTTCTGCCTTTTTAATGTGCTTACCTTCGATAAGAACAGTTCCGTTTGAATCTCTGAATGTCAAATTCGCTGTTTCTCCAAGCTCTGCAATGGCTTTTTGAGGATTGAATTCTGTTTCGTCCGATTTCCACGGAAATCTTACGAGAATTGAACCGTTTTGTCTGTTCACGGTAACTTCTCTATCCGATATGTTCTTTGAGTCAAGTCTTGTTTCGATAATTGCTCTTGCAGTATCGAGTTCTGTGTCCGACGGAACTCCGTCGTAATCTTTCGGGTAGTAAACAGCCTCAACACCGCCACGGATATCGATACCGTAACGAAGCTCATTAGCACCCTTTAATTCAAAATTTTCAGTGTGAATACCCTTTAGGGCAACACATCCCAGTATTGCGATAATGATTACCGCAATAAAAAATGAGATTTTCTTTCCTTTTTTCATTTCTTTCTTCCTTTCAGTATTCTTTATGAAGTTCGTTCGTTCCAAACTCCAAACCATCATATTACATTATACAACAAATTACTCTGCAAAGTCAATAGTAAAATAACAATTTTTCGTTATGTTCCGTTATCGGGGTCAATTACATATTATATTATATGACAAAATATTGCCGAAAAGAGGTGACATAATGTCAAAATTGATTATAACCGCCGGTTCTGTTACGACAGCGGTGAGAATAAAGAAAAAGCTTCATTCTGCGGGCGATATCAGAGCATCTGTAATTCATACACCGGCATTTATCAATTCCGGCGGCTGTTCCTATTCCGTGAAAACAGATTATTCTTCTCTCGGACTTGTCAGACAGCTTGCAAAAGAAAACAAAATAAAATACAGAAAGCTTTTTGCCGAATCGAATACAAACGGAGGTAAGGAATATTATGATATATCTTGACAACGCCGCAACAACACTGAAAAAACCGCCAAAACTTTATGCATCCGTATTAAAAAATACCGTTGCAAACAGTGCAAATGCAGGAAGAGGCGGACATTTTTACAGTATGCGTGCATCCGAACTGATTTTCAAAACAACCGAAGCTCTTTGCGAGCTTTTCAATATAAAATCTCCCGAACAAATTGCCTACACGCAAAATGCTACCTTGGCACTTAATATGGGAATACTCGGAATACTTGATAAACACTCCCATGCGATTATCACTCAAATGGAGCATAACAGCGTTTTGCGTCCGGTAGCAAAAACTTGTCCATATACCGCAATAAAGGCGGATAGGTTCGGGAATATCAACACCGATGACATAGAAAAATCAATCAGAAAAAACACAAAAATGATAATCTGCACCCACGCCTCAAATGTCTGCGGCACAATTATGCCAATCGACAAAATCGCACAAATCGCACACAAACACGGAATTTACTTTATGCTTGATGCGGCACAGACCGCAGGTGCAATTCCGATTGATGTCGAAAGGACGGGAATTGATATTATGGCTTTTTCGGGTCATAAAGGGCTTATGATGCCTATGGGTACCGGAGGAATTTATATAAACGAAAAAACCAAGCTCGTACCTGTTATAACGGGCGGAACGGGAAGCTATTCCCAAAGTGTTGAGCAGCCGAAAGTTATGCCCGATATGCTCCAGAGCGGAACACTCAACGCTCCCGGTATAATCGCAGGTAAAAAAAGCATCGACTTCATTTTGAGCGAGGGCGTTCACAATATCGAAAAGAAGGAACATTCTCTTTCCTCTGCTTTTATCGAGGATTTGAAAAATATGAAAAATATATCGGTTCACAGTCCCGACAAAAACAGAAACGGCACGGTGGCATTCAATATAACAAACATTGACAGCGTCACCGCATCGGATATATTGAGCCGTGAATACAAAATATGTACACGGGGCGGCTGGCACTGTGCCTATCCGGCACACATCGCCCTCGGAACGGAGAAAAACGGTTGCATAAGAGCAAGTTTCGGATATTTCAACAGCAAAAAAGATGCAAAAAAATTAATTGATGCTCTTTATAAAATTATTTATAAAAAAAGTGTTTAAAAACGGAAAAAACGGGTATATATTAAATAAGAACAGACAATGTTCAACGAGACAACGGGAGATGATGTTATGAGAATCAATATTATCGGAAGAAAATTAGAGGTTACAGACAAGTACAGAGACTACATCCAAAAACGACTTTCAAAACTCGATAAGTTTTTCAAGGATGAGGCGGAGGCAAGAGTTGTAATCGGACCGGTAAAGGATAACGAGTATGTCGAAGCTTCCGTTTACGCATCGGGAATGATTTACCGTGCAGAAGCTGTCGATGTCGATGTACTCTGTGCAACGGATAAGATAATCGATGTCATCGAAAGGCAGATAAGAAAAAATAAAACTCGCCTTGAAAAGAAAATAAAGCGTGATGCCACAGAGGACAGTTTCCTCTTAAGCGGTAACGAATATACCGACGGCGAGGATAATTCCGAATTCAAGATTGTTAAAACAAAGAGATTTCAATTGAAACCTATGTGTGCGGAGGAAGCAATCCTTCAAATGAATTTGCTCGGACACGACTTCTTCGTGTTCCAAAACCGTGACACAGAGGAAATGAATGTGGTTTATAAAAGAAAGGACGGAAATTACGCTCTTATCGAGTCCGTTTAACGCATAGCTTGCCAAAAGGCAGTTGATATAGCATAATGCGGTGCTTCGGATCACCTACAACCATTTTTTATCGAGGTATCGCATTATGCGAAGAGAAAACAATCAGAGCTGTAAAAGCCATTGCTTTTACAGCTCTGTTTTGTTGCACATCTAAAAACCGCAAACCGCCGTTTCGGCAGTCTGCGGTTCTAATACCAAATACAAAAAATCAAAAATTATGTTCACTTTCACCATTTTTGCATCGTTCACTCTCAACCATTATAATTGCTTTTACGGTATGCTTACCTTTTTCGTCAAGAGCGTTATAGGCATTGATAATTTTTATTGCAGTTTCATCGATATGTATGGGCATTTCATAATTCACAAGTTGAATATTCAAAGTCCTGCAAATTTTTATAATCGTTTCGTAACCCGTGCCGCCGACGCCGTTTTTCAAAATGCTTGAAATGGTTGTTTGCGGAATTCCTATCTGCTGCGAAAAATTTCTCACTGTCTTAAACTGATTTTTAATTTCAGTTTTTATCATTTGTGTCAAAACATCCATATGTCAACCCCCGATGGAATTTCGTCATAACAATCCCGGATAAGCAAAAAACTCATCCGGGAAAATCTGTTTTTTATTTGAATAATATCTGTTCTTGTGCTTTTTGTGTCAAAGAGCACTTACAATCAAATTATTTCTTAAGATTAGCTTCAAGCTTTTCAAGTTCTTCTGTGATTTCTTTAGGAAGTCTTGAACCGAATTGTGCAAAATATTCTTTCTGATTTTCAACATCTTCAAGCCAAACTTCTTTATCAACACTGAGCAACTCGTTCATAACTTCGTCACTGATATCAAGATCTGTTGTATCGATGTGCTTCGGCAAGTAACCGATTGGACTTTCAACAGCTTCAGCCTTATCCTCGCATCTGTCAAGAATCCAGAGCAATACTCTCATATTGTCACCGAATCCCGGCCACATAAAGTTGCCGTCATCATCCTGTCTGAACCAGTTAACATGGAAAATCTTCGGAGCTTTTTCAGGATCCATCTTCTTGCCCATTTCAAGCCAGTGACCGAAATAGTCTGCCATATTGTAACCAACGAATGGCTTCATAGCCATAGGATCTCTTCTTACAACACCAACCGCACCTGTTGCAGCAGCAGTTGTTTCGGAAGCCATTGTTGCACCGATGAATACACCGTGTTGCCAATCTCTTGCTTGATATACCAACGGAGCAGTCTTTGCTCTTCTTCCGCCGAATACGATAGCACTTACAGGCACACCTGCAGGATTTTCAAATTCTTTCGAAATGCATGGACAATTAACAGCAGGAGCTGTAAATCTTGAGTTAGGATGAGCAAGCTTGTTACCATCTGCAACATATTCCTTACCGTTAACCTTTGCACCCTTCCACTCTGTTGCATTTTCGGGAGGATTCTTGTCAAGACCTTCCCACCAAACTGTCATATCATCGTTATTGATTGCAACATTTGTGAAGATTGTGTTCTTCTTTGTTGCCGCAAGAGCGTTAAAGTTTGTCTTTTCGCTTGTTCCGGGAGCAACACCGAAGAAACCTGCTTCAGGGTTGATTGCGTAAAGTCTGCCGTCAGGACCTATTCTCAGCCAAGAGATATCATCGCCGACAGTCCATACTTTGTAGCCCTTTTTCTTCAAATATTCGGGCGGAATCAACATTGCAAGGTTGGTTTTTCCGCAAGCTGACGGGAATGCCGCACAGATGTATTTAACTTCTCCCTGCGGATTTTCAAGACCGAGGATAAGCATATGTTCAGCCATCCAACCCTCTTTCATACCGAGGTATGAAGCAATTCTCAAAGCGAAACATTTTTTACCGAGAAGAACATTTCCGCCGTAAGCTGAATTGATTGACCAAATTGTTGAATCCTGCGGGAATTGAACAATATATCTTTCTTCGGGATCTACATCCTTTTTAGCGTGCAAGCATTTAACAAAATCTGTCTTATCGCCAAGCTCGTCAATAACAGCCTTACCGATTCTTGTCATAATAGCCATGTTGAGAACAACATAGATACTGTCTGTCAATTCAATACCAATCTTTGAGAAAGGTGAACCGACAGGACCCATTGAATAAGGAATAACATACATTGTTCTTCCCTCCATTGAGCCGTTATATAAAGCCTTAAGCTTTGCATACATTTCATCGGGAGCCATCCAGTTATTTATAGGACCTGCTTCTTCCTTTGTAGGTGTACAGATAAAAGTTCTGTCCTCAACTCTTGCAACATCGTTTTCCGCTGTTCTGTGATAGTAACATCCGGGCAACTTTTCTTGATTTAACTTAATCATCTCACCGGTTGCAACAGCTTCAGCTCTCAATTCTTCGAGTTGAGCTTCTTCTCCGGTAATCCAAACAATATTTTCCGGTCGGCACATTGAAACCATTTCGTCCAACCATGCTTTAACAGCTGCATTGTTAGTCATTTTAACATCCTCCTATTATTGCGTTTTATGCATTTGACGCACCTTGACGGTAAAAATTTACCTTTTACGCCATTATGATGAGTATATCACACTTCACCGAATTTTAAAAGGGGTTTTTCAAAAAATTATCAAAAATTTAACAAATTACCCTATATTTCCTGCTCCATTATACATTTTACACAAATAAACAAACAAAAACCGAGGGATGTAAAATACTTTTACATCCCTCGCCGCTTCAAAATATGAAAGCTTTTTTATGCTTGATTATTTGATGCTGTTTTCGTAGCTTTCAATCATCTTCTTAACCATTTGACCGCCGACTGAACCTGCCTGTCTTGAAGTAAGGTCGCCGTTATATCCTTGCTTAAGATTAACGCCTACTTCGTTTGCCGCTTCCATTTTGAAATTCTCCATAGCCTTTTTTGCTTCGGGCACTACAATTTTACTCTTTGACATAAATACCATCCTCCATAATTTTTTTGGGTCTTATCCCGTCTTTTTTAATTAAAAAGTAATCATCAATTTTGATTACACGCTTATTTTGTGCCGTAATTCAATTAATATGTGCGATAATTTTTGCCAAATTCAATTAAAAAATGTCAAAAACCTCTTTTTTTCTTTTATTGACAACCATTTTCATCTGTGATAAAATACAAAAAAAGAAAGAAAAGGTGAATAATATGCTTGGAGTAGCAGTCAACACAGCAACGGTTTTAATAGGCAGCACAATAGGTCTGCTGTTCAAAAAAGGAATATCAAAAAAAATAACCGACGCCATTATGACAGGCATCGGATTATGCACGGTAAGCATCGGCATATCGGGAATCATCGGTGATGTCAACACGATAATTCTCATAGTTTCAATGGTTTTGGGAGCGGCAGTGGGTACACTTTTGGGCATTGACTCAAAAATAAATGCTCTCGGCTCATTTTTGCAAAACAAAATAAAAACAAGCGATGCAAAAACCTCCGTTGCAGAGGGATTTGTGACCGCTTGCTTGCTTTTTTGCATAGGTTCTATGACAATTGTGGGCTCTTTGAACGCCGGAATTTCGGGCGACAACAAAATGCTCTACACCAAATCTCTTCTCGATTTGATATCCTCAATTATGCTTTCGGCATCGCTTGGAATCGGTGTTTTGTTCTCATCGATATTCGTATTTGTTTTCCAGGGTGCGCTTGTTTTGCTTGCGGGATGCCTCGCTCCTATTTTGACACCCGATGCGATTGCACAATTAAACGGTGCAGGCTCGCTGATAATTTTCGCACTCGGTCTTAATATAATCGGAATTACGAAAATCAAGGTTGCCGACTATCTGCCCGCAATTCTAATTGCACCGATTTTATCCTTTATCGGCACATATATTGTCCAACTTATTCCTTTTTTTTAAGCTTTTGTTTATAAATGTCTTATAAGTGCTATGACGATTCCGAGAATTGCTCCCGCAAACACCTCAACGGGTGTATGTCCGAGCAGTTCTTTTAATTTTTGTTCCGTATCGGAAAATTTTGATTTTCCCCAATCCTCAACAATTTTATTGAGAATTTTTGCCTGCTGACCTGCCGCCCGTCTGACACCTGCCGCATCATACATAACAATCATTGCGGTAACAAGGCTTATCGCAAACATCGTTCCCGTGAATCCTTCTGTCAAGCCAACCCCGACAGACAGTGCCATAACGGTTGATGAATGAGAGCTGGGCATTCCGCCCGACCCGATAAATCTCCCGAAATCAATTTTCTTGTATTTAATACAAACAAGTATCACTTTCAAAAGCTGTGCAATAAACCATGCAATTACTGCGGTCAAAAGCACCGAATTTCCAAAATCCGAAAAATATTTCATCATATTTTTTATTCCTTATTCCTCAATTTTTTCAAACGGTTGTTTTGTAATTTCCCCGTCCTTGTTCAAAAGTATGCTGACCTTTTTTTCCGCATCCTCAAGAATTTTCTGACAATTTTCCGAAAGCTTCATACCTTTTTCAAACAGCTTCACCGACTCATCCAATGATACATCTCCGTCGGCAAGCTTATCTGAAATTTCCTCAAGCTCTTTTATCAAATCTTCAAAACTTTTAGCCATTTTTTCCCTCCGAAATTTCTTTGCCGACAACACGGCAATTTCTCTCTCCGTCCGCAAGCCGAAGAACAAAATCCTCTTTTTCATCAAGCTCCCGTACCGATTTTATTATTTTTCCGTCATCATCCGAAGCTATGGAATAACCTCTTTGCATAACCTTTAACGGGCTTAAGGCATCAAGTCTTCCCACAAGACCGGAAAACCTTTCCCTGCTGTTTAAAATGCATTGTTTTGTCCCCGTTATTATGTTTTTCGAAGCAGTGTCAACTCTCAAAAAATAATTTTCGATTATTTCCTGCGGCGAAAGGAGTTTTATTGCCTCCAATTTCAATTTTTTATTTTTTATATCGGAAGCCAAAAGCGTTTTTAATGTGTTTTTATAACCTAAAATCCTGTTTATAAGCTCCGTTTGCGACGGAACCGCTATTTCTGCCGCCGCTGACGGTGTCGGTGCACGCAAATCCGCAACAAAATCGGCAATTGTAAAATCAACCTCATGACCGACCGCCGATATTATCGGTATTTCCGATTTGTATATTTCATAGGCAACTTCTTCCTCATTAAACGCCCACAAATCCTCTATCGAACCGCCGCCTCTGCCGACAATCATCGTATCGCAAAGCTTATTTTCATTAAAATATCTTATTCCCCGACAAACGCTCTCTGCCGCTCCCGCACCCTGAACCTGTGCCGGATAGAGAATAATCTCCGCATACGGATATCTTCTTGTTATAACATTTATTATATCACGCACCGCCGCACCGGTCGAAGCCGTAACAACTCCGATTGCCGACGGATATTGCGGTATCGGCTTTTTGTGTTCCTCGGCAAACAATCCCTCTTCCGCAAGCTTTTTCTTCAGCTTTTCATATGCTATATAAAGCTCGCCCACACCATCGGGAATCATTTCACTTATATAAAGCTGATACGAACCGCTTGCCTCATAAACCGACACTCTGCCCCTTGCCATAACTTTCATACCGTCCGACGGCGTGAAATTCAGAGAGTAGGCATTTGATTTAAACATAACCGACTTCAAAACACCGCCGTCATCTTTCAATGTAAGATAAAGATGACCCGAATAATGCTTTTTAAAGTTGGAAATCTCTCCTTTTATCCATATATCGGAAAAAACGGGATTTGCCTCAAAGGTTTTTTTGATAAAACCGTTAAGCTGTGAAACCGTTGCAATTATCTGTTCCATTACCTACATATCCTTTCGCACAAAAGTGCAATGCCGTATGCATTATCCGTTGAATATTCATCCGATGCAAACAGCACTCGGGCATCAACCTCACGGCACAAATTTTCTCTTATTATACTGTTGGATGCCACTCCGCCGACAATCAAAATATTTTTCACCGAATATTTTTTTGACAAATAATTCAACGACTCCGACAAAGCCTTTGCTATTGCATAAAAAAGACTTTTTGAAAGCAGAGCGTTTTCTTCCTTGCCGACGAGCGAAAGTGTCTTTGTTTCAATTCCGGAAAAATTCATATATCCGTCTTTTGAGTTAATCGGCAGTTTGAGGGTTTTGTCCGTTGTTTTTGCAAGCTTTTCAAGCTCTTTTCCTGCAGGAAATCCCAAACCCATACAAACACCAACTCTGTCAATCAGCTGACCTGCACTTATATCCTTTGTTCCGCCGATTATCTCCGATTCAAAATGCCCGTTTTCGTATTTACTCAAAAGAATTTCACAAGTTCCTCCCGAAAGGTGAACCGAAATAAATTCTTGTTCCAAAAGCGATAAATCACCGTGGGAATATATTCCTGCCATAATGTGCCCCTCTTGGTGCGAAAAAGTATAAAGCGGAACACCCAAAGCATCGGCACAAACCTTTGCAAAGCCGTGTCCCGCAAGAAAAACCGGCATATATGAACCCTCAACCCGTCTGGGTTTTTCGCTTACGCCGACAGCTTTAACCAATTTCATATCAATCCTGTCGGAAAGCTCCCCAAACAGCCCGGGCAATTTTTTTATATGCTGAAAAAGAGCGTCACTTTGTCTTAAACCCCGTTCGCCCTTTTTCACATCAAGCAATGAACGCACATTATTTTCTTCATCACCGCAAGATGCAACCGATGTGGTATAATTGCTTGTGTCAAATCCGAGATAAATCATAGCGTTTTCACAAATCCCGCAAGAACTCCGTTCACAAAAGCGGAATTATCGGGATTATCGAATTTCTTTTCAATTTCAAGAGCTTCGTTGATTGCAACATTTGTCGGAACATCTGCAAGATATTTTATTTCAAATATCGCAAGACGCAAAACTGCCAATGACACTTTTGTTATTCTGTCAATCTTCCAACCCTTTGTGAGATTTTTTTCAATTTCTTTGTCAATCTCGCTTCTTTTCTCAACAGTGCCGATAACAGCCGTCTTGATGTAGTCGATGTTATCGATCGATTTCGGATTTTCTTCAAGCATTTCGCCGAAAAGAAAATCAAGCTCTTCATCATTCACCTGCGTTTGAAAAATAAGCTTAAATGCTTCTATTCTTGCTTCACTTCTTGTCTGTCTTTTCCCCATTTATAAAATC
>CAZGZZ010000028.1:0-26348 GCA_964530315.1 uncultured Lachnospiraceae bacterium | reverse complement strand
CCTTATAAGGGCGGTCTTCGGTGGAAACGAAGACCGCCCTTATAAGGTCCGATAGCACTGTTAAACTGTACTCTGAAACCTCTGTTTACCTGTACCTTACCGTTATCATCTACCCAAGGTACTCTGAACATAATCTGTCTTTCAGGCTCAACCATTTTTTCCAAAATAGCTGCCTTTTCATATTCCGGATGCTTTTCTATAACAGGCTTCAATGTTGTCAAAACCTCTGTTACAGCCTGAATAAATTCCGGCTCCGAAGCATTCTTTTTCTTGAGTTCGTCCAAAACTCTTTCAACATAAGACATAGTAATTCCTCCTTTTATTTGCGGCACTTATGTACCATAAAATGCAATACTGCATTTAATATGCGATATTATAGCACTTTTTTGCAATTCTTGCAATAAAAAATTTCAAAAAAAGCTAATATATACAAAAATTTCGTTATATTTTAAATCTTTTTTGACATATTTCATTTTTTTATTTCAATTTTATTTATCAAACGCCCATTCTTTTTCGATACTGTTTCGGTGAAATACCCTTTTGTTCCTTAAACTGCCTTATAAAGTAGCTTGTTGCGGAAAATCCGCACTCCATTGCCACCTCCGTAACCGACTTATCTGTTGAAGCAAGAATTTCTTCGGCATGAATAATTCTTACATAGGAAAGATATTCCGAAAAGCTTTTCTTCATATATTTTTTGAAAACTCTCGAAAAATAGCTGTAGCTCAAATTTATCAATTCAGCCATTTCCGATGCCTTAATATCATCATTATAGTTCGTATTGACATATTCACACACTCTGCCGATTTTTTCCATCATTTCGCTGTCTGTGGTTTCGTTGTTTGCAATATCGGAATTTGTTTCGTGCCAATATCTTATAATCCACAAAAATATTTTTGAAATATTTGCTCTTAATGCAAGCTCAAATCCCACATTCTTGTTTTCATATTCAACAAATGCATCCTTTATCAATTCGGGTATAAAAGTATCTTTTATTTCTTCCCTGCGAAAAACCCTCTGATGCTTTGAATTGTTCAATATAAATGGCATAACATATTTCATATCAAAGGATGCCACGGAAGTTGTGTATAAAAGCTCCGGCATAAAACGCAGGCATATATATCCTCCCTGCTCCTTTCCCTTCCTTGTCATAGCGTGTGATTCCATCGAATTGATAACAACCATATCTCCCGCCGCAAAATCATAAAACTTTCCGTTTATGTTTGTGCTGAAGTTGCCGCTGTCACAATAGATAATTTCAATGTATTCGTGTAAATGAAGATTTACATATATATCATTCAAGTTCGAATGGTCGTAATGCACCACAACAGCTTGATCAACACCCTCTACATTTGGCATTTCCTCTTTGAGAATTCCCGTATCCAACTTCCAATACCTTCCTTCAAATATTCAAATCGCAAATTTTTACTATTTTACAGCATAATATTCGTATCATACAGATAGACTGTATGATAAAATGAAAATACAATTAAATAATATACTAAATTGATAATTTAGTCAATATGTTTAATTAAAAAATAGCAAAATTATTGTATTTTGTTTTAGGAGGAAAAGTTATGAAAAAGGTTAGAATAGGAATTATCGGTTGCGGTGGTATTGCCAACGGTAAGCATATGCCGGCACTCAAAAAAATCGAAGAAGCCGAAATGGTTGCTTTCTGTGATATCATAAAGGAAAGAGCCGAAAAAGCCGCAAAAGAATATGGTATTGGGGGAGCAAAGGTTTATGAGGATTTCAACGAAATGCTCAAATGCGAAGATCTTGATGTCGTTCATGTATGTACTCCGAATAATGTCCACGCTCCGGCATCGATTGCCGCTATGGAGGCTGACTGCCATGTAATGTGCGAAAAGCCTATGGCAAAAAGCGTTGAACAAGCACAGGCTATGCTTGATGCTCAAAAAAGAACGGGCAAAAAGCTCACAATCGGTTATCAAAACCGTTTCACACAAGGACATATGTATCTTCACGAATCATGCGAAAACGGCGAACTCGGCGATATTTACTATGCCGAAGCTGAAGCTATCAGAAGAAGAGCAGTTCCTACATGGGGCGTATTTCTCGATAAAGAAGCGCAGGGCGGCGGTCCTTTGATTGACATCGGAACTCACGCACTCGATCTTACACTTTGGCATATGAACAACTATGATGTAAAATCGGTTAAGGGTTCTGTTTACAGAAAGCTTGCAGACCAAAAGAGAACAGCAAATATTTGGGGCGATTGGGATCCCGAAAAATATACCGCAGAGGATTCCGCTTTCGGTTTTGTTACAATGAAAAACGGTGCAACGATTGTTATTAAGAGCAGTTGGGCAATCAACCTTGCCGATGAAAGAGAAGCTGTATGCGTTCTTGCAGGAACTGAAGCGGGTGCCGATTTCCACGACGGTTTGCGTATAAATAAGGTTAAAAACGGCAAGCAGGTTATCGAAAATGTAAACTGTGCCGCAGGCGGAGTTGCCTTCTATGACGGAGAAACTGCGACACCGGCAGACCTTGAAGCCCGTCAATGGATTGATGCCGTTATTAATGACACAGAGCCGTTGGTTAAGCCTGAACAGGCATTTGTCGTAACAAAGGTTCTTGAAGCTATCTATAAGAGTGCCGAAACAGGCGAAACAATCGAATTTTAATCGGAGGGATTACTATGAAGCTTGGCGTAATGAATCCTGTTATCAATCATATGCCCTTTGAGGATGCTTTGAAATATTTGTCCGAGCTCGGTGTTCAAACAATCGAAATCGGTGCGGGCGGATATCCCGGCGATGCTCACTTGAAACCGGATGAAATTTTGAGCAATCAAGATAAAATTGATAACTACAAGGAATTATTGAAAAAATATAATATGGAAATATCGGCTATCAGCTGTCACGGAAATCCCTTGCATCCGAACAAGGAAATTGCGGAAGATTTTCATAATCAATTCAAAAAAGCAATTTTGGCAGCAGAAGCTCTCGGAGTTGATACAGTTGTAGGTTTTTCGGGATGCCCCGGAGACTGCGAAAATTCACAAAATCCAAACTGGGTTACTTGTGCATGGCCAAATGAATACGGCGATATTTTGAAATGGCAGTGGGAAGAAAAGGTTATCCCGTATTGGAAAGATATGGCAGAATTCGCAAAAGCTCATAACATCAAAAAAATAGCTTTTGAGATGCATCCGGGATTTGTTGTATATAACCCCGAAACGCTCTTAAAATTAAGAGATGCTGTCGGCGATATTATCGGTGCAAACTTTGACCCAAGTCATCTTTTCTGGCAGGGAATTGACCCTGTTTATGCCATAAAAGCACTTGAGGGTGCTATTTATCATTTCCACGCAAAGGATACAAAAATTGACGAATACAACACGAAGGTCAACGGCGTTCTTGATACAAAATCTCTCGGTGATGTCAAAAACCGTTCATGGCTTTTCAGAACTATCGGCTACGGTCACGGCACTGAAGTTTGGAATGACATCATCAGCACATTGAAAATCTGTGGATATGACGGCGCTATCAGTATTGAGCACGAGGATGCTCTTATGTCGCCGACAGAGGGTCTTGAAAAAGCAATTTCATTTTTGAAAAATGTTCTTATACACGAAAGTGCCGGAGATATGTGGTGGATATAAATTGGAGGTCTTACTATGGTACAGCATAAAATAGGTATAATCGGTTTCGGCGGAATGGCAAACTACCATGTTGATACACTTGTTAAGGAAAAATATGCGCGTGCGGTTCATAAAGGCGTTTATGACATAAACAGTGAAAAATATGAGCTTGCAAGAAAAAAAGGGTTGTTGATTTACGACTCATACGAAGATATGCTCAATGACGAAGAAATAGACATCATTTTGGTTGCAACATCAAATGAGGTACATAAAGAGCTTGCAATCCAGGCATTGCGTGCAGGAAAAAATGTCATCTGCGAAAAACCCGTTACAATAACATCAGCCGAGCTTGAAGAAATTATGGCTGTTGCAAAGGAAACAGGCAAATTTTTCACTATCGACCAAAACAGAAGAACAAACTGCGATTTTGTTTCTATGCGAAGAAATGTCGAAAAGGGACTTATCGGAAAGCCTTATGTAATCGAATCAAGAGTTGAAGGTTCAAGAGGTATGCCTACAGGTTGGAGAACCTTGAAGGCTCTTGGCGGTGGTATGATGCTTGATTGGGGCGTTCATCTCATTGACCAGATTATGTATATGTACAAAGAAAAGGTTGTTAGCGTTTACTGCCAAATGTTCAGCCTGCAATATCCCGAAGTTGATGACAACTTCCGTCTCATAATGACCCTTGAAAGTGGTCTTGTGGTTCAAATCGAAGTGGGAACAAACAACTTTGTCACACATCCAAGATGGTATGTTCTCGGCGAAAACGGATCACTTCAAATCGACGATTGGGATTGTAAAGGAAAAATTGTCCGCTGTATCGATAAAGAAAGTGAATGGGCTGAAGAAATTGTTTATACAAAAGCTGGTCCGACAAAAACAATGGCTCCGAGAAGCGAACAGTCAACAGAAACAATTGAATTGTCGGCAGACGATGTTTCGGATGTTCTCGACAGCTTGAGTGTTGCTTACACACAGTTAATTGATGCTATTGAGGGAAAAGCAGAGCTTACAATCACCGCAGAACAGGCTTTGAGAGTTATGAAGGTTATGGAAGCGGCATTTGAATCTGCCGAAACAGGAAAAAGTGTTGAAGTTAATATATAAGGAGCAGTCATATGTTAAGAGTAACTATATGGAATGAGTTCCGCCACGAAAAAGAAATGGAAGATGTTAAAGCAATCTATCCGGACGGAATTCACAATCAAATAGCAAAATTTCTCGGTGAAGAAGAGGATTTTGAAATCATAACAGCAACTCTTGATGACCCCGAATGTGGTCTTACACAAGATGTTATAGACAATACTGATGTTTTGATTTGGTGGGGACACTGTGCACATAACGAAGTTCCAGACGAAATCGCACAAAGAGTTCAGGAAGCTGTTTTGAAAGGAATGGGAATGATTTTCCTCCATTCCGCACATCATTCAAAACCGTTTAAGCGTCTTATGGGTACAAGCTGTAACCTTTGCTGGCGTGAAGACGGAGATATGGAAAGAGTTTGGGTCGTTGACCCCGGACACCCCATAACACAGGGTCTCGGCAAATATTTTGAAATAGAACACGAAGAAATGTACGGCGAACCTTTCGGCGTTCCCGAACCCCAAAAGGTTGTTTTGCTCGGATGGTATGAGGGCGGCGAGGCTTTCCGTTCCGGTTGCTGCTATATAAGAGAAAACGGGAAAATATTCTATTTCCAACCCGGACACGAGTCCTACCCGACATATCATAATAAAGATGTTCAATCAGTTATTAAAAACGCTGTAAGATGGGCGGCTCCGATAAGAAGAATCGATGAGCTTGTGTGCCCAAATGTTAAAAAACCCGGTATGGAAGACTAATTTGAAAAACACCTGCATTATATGTGCAGGTGTTTTGAGTTTGTCAATAAAACCGAATGTTAAACGCCTCAACCACCGTAAGGCTTTTCGGACGACCACACCGGGTCGCCCGTTGCGATAAAGTGAAAAATACCGTTTCGACAGATTAAGACCGCAGTTTTCACTGCGGTCTTGTTTTATTTATTTACTTTCACCGCTTCAGGTGAACTATACTTCTTTCTGACGAATGTCGGTACTATTTCGTGCAAAAGTTTTTCGCATAGTTGTTTATCGTTTGTTTCCGCCGCATCCTTAAGTTTTTCAAGTTTTGCAAGGAATTCGTTTTCATTAACAAGTGCCTGTTTTCCAATGAATATTTTATTATTCGCCGTTCTTTTCAAGCCCTCTTCATTCATCAAAAGCTCTTCATATAATTTTTCACCCGGTCGCAATCCCGTAAATTTTATTTCCATTTCATCATACGGAACATAACCGTGAAGCTTTATAAAATTTTCGGCAAGTGACAAAATTTTAACAGGCTCTCCCATATCCAAGACAAAAATTTCTCCGCCTCTTGCAAGGGTTGCAGCGTGCAATATCAAAGATGCCGCTTCAGGTATTGTCATAAAATATCTTATTATATCGGGGTCTGTCACGGTAACGGGACCTCCGTTTGCAATCTGCTTTTCAAAAAGCGGAATAACCGAACCGTTTGAACCCAAAACATTTCCAAATCTTACCGCAACAAATTCCGTGTTGCTGTCCGACTGCGCCATACATTCCACAATCATTTCACAGCATCGCTTTGTCGCACCCATAATATTTGTTGGGTTTACAGCCTTGTCGGTTGAAACAAGAACAAATTTTTCACAGTTATATTTTTTTGCAAGTCTTGTGACATTCAATGTTCCGAAAATATTATTCTTTATTGCTTCCTCCGGATTTGTTTCCATAAGTGGAACATGCTTGTGAGCCGCCGCATGAAAAACAAGGTCCGGCTTAAATTCATTAAACAGCGTGTCCATTTTATCGATATCACGCACCGAGGCAATTTGAATACTCAAATCCAATTCCCCACCATATTTTGCCACAAGTTCCTGCTGAATATCGTAGGCATTATTTTCATAAATATCAACAATTACAAGCTTTTTCGGGTTCATTTTTGCAATTTGACGAACAAGCTCCGATCCTATCGAACCGCCGCCACCCGTAACCATACAAATCTTATCACGAAGCATCTGCGACACTTCATTTGTTTTAAGTCTTACAGGCTCTCTACCCAAAAGGTCATCGATTTTTACCTTTTTCATCGTTCTCTTCATATCTGATGCGTGTATGTACTCATCAATACTCGGCAGAATACTTACCTTACACAATGTTTCGGAACAGATATTTAAAATTCTCTTCTTATCCTCATTTGAAATAGTCGGAATAGCAAGAACTATCTCGGAAATATTCATTTCCTTTGCTATTTTGATTATTTCGTTTGTGTTTCCCTTTACGGGAATACCACCGACATAACGACCGATTTTATTTGAATCATCATCTATGAAAACAACAGGATTGTATGTCTTTTTGTTTTCTTTCATATAGTCGCAAAGCTGTGTACCCGCAACTCCGGCTCCGACTATCATCATTCGATTTTTTGCTTCTTTTCTTGCTTTGTATGTAGCTATGGCATAAATCGAAGTATAACCCATTCGTGCTACAGCCGTTGCCAAAACGCCCACAATTCCGGAAAATACAAAGTATGTTTCCGGATATGGACAAACACCACTGATTTTCAATGCAATTGTATATATTGTAGTTGCCGCCAAAACACTGAACGCACATATTAAAAAATCATTGAGATGTGCATATCTCCATATTCTTTTATATACGCCGACAATCTCCATTATAATCACGGTAAACAGCGAATAAATCGCAACAGCAGGCAAAAGCTGACCTATAAACATTTCTCCGCTGATATCCAATGTTCCCGCAAAAACAAAAATGAAAATTCCGACAAGGCATGAAAATATCATTAATCCGAAATCAACAAGCCTCAAAATAATCTGTCTTATTCTTGCATTAGTAAATATATTCACTAAAGCTGTACCCCCCAAAAAAAAAATTCCGTCGTATTTGTACTCTTCTTAATTATATCACTTTTCTACCATTTGGTCAATGTTCTTAATGCAAGTATTTTATTAAAAAATTGTGCACATTCAACAAAATTCACTCAAAAGCTTCCACAATTCCACCTCCCAGAACATAATCCCCGTCATAAAAAACAACGGACTGTCCCGGCGTAACCGCTCTTTGAGGCTCTGTTAATTCCACTCTTGCACAGCCGTTTTCTTCGGGAATTATTTCTGCCTGTGCAGGCTTTGCCTGATATCTTATCTTCACCTGTGCCGAGAATTTATCACTCGGAATTTTTCCGCTTATATAATTAACATTGCTAAGCTTTACACGGCTTGCAAATTCCATTCCCTTTTCACCGAGAATCAAGGAATTGTTTTTTGCATCAAGTCTTAAGACAAACATAGGTCGTCCGTATGCACCTATTCCCTTACGCTGTCCGACAGTGTAGTTGATAAGACCGTTATGCTCTCCGAGAATATTGCCGAAAGTGTCGTAAATCTTTCCTTTGTGAGGTGTATATCCTGCATACTCTTTTATAAATCGAACATAATCATCATCTTTGACAAAACATATTTCCATACTTTCCGACTTGTGGGCAACCGACAATCCGAGTTTTTCGCATTTTTCTCTTATTTCCTGTTTTGTATAGTCACCAAGCGGCATAAGCGTATGCGACAGCACAAACTGATTGAAATTGTACAAAACATAGCTTTGATCCTTGCTTGCGGCATCGCTCATTTTCAGCCTATACTCTCCGCCGTCACACTCAACCCTTGCATAATGCCCCGTTGCGATATAATCCATACCCATTTCGATAGCCTTATCAAGCATTAGTCCGAATTTCAAATGCTTGTTGCACGCAACACACGGGTTGGGGGTTCTTGCGTTGATATATTCATTAACGAAATAATCAACGACCTTTTTCTTGAATTCCTCTCTCATATCAAGAACATAATGCTTTATTCCAAGCTCATCGCAAACCCTTTTTGCATCATCCTCCGCAGAAACATCATAATCCTCTCCGGGTGTAAGACGCATTGTCGCACCGACAACATCATATCCCTGTTCCTTTAAAATAGCGGCACAAGCGGAACTGTCAACTCCTCCACTCATACCCACCATAACTTTTTTTCTATCCATTATAATCAAATCCTTTGCTTTGAGCCGTTAAAAAAACAAATGCTCAACCAAAATTTTCACACCTATTAACACAAGCACCGCTCCGCCGGCAATTTCGGCTTTTTTGCCGAAGAGGTCACCGCACTTGTTTCCGATATATACACCTGCAAACGAAAAAACAAATGCAACAGCACCCACAACCGTTGATGCAAACAATATATTATCGGTCATCGTTGCAAGCGAAACACCGACAGCAAGTGCATCGATACTTGTTGCAATTGCAAGAAGTGTCAATGTTTTGAAGCCGAGGGGATTTCCTTTTGAAATTTCCTCCTCATCTTCCTTTCCCGAAACAGCCTCATAAAACATTTTTCCGCCGATAAACACCAAAAGTACAAAGGCTATCCAATGGTCAACCACTTCTATGTACCGTGCAAACGCACTTCCCAAAATATTTCCGCAAAACAGCATACCGAATTGGAAAATTCCAAAAAACAGTGCTATTTTTAATGCATTTTTAATTTTGACCTTTTTCATTGTTATTCCGTCGGTGATTGCCACCGAAAACGCATCCATCGCAAGTCCCACGGCAATCAAAAGTAATGTGATTATATCCATACTTTATTCTCCCTTATTCAAATGTTTTCTCTCTTGTCATCAAGTCCTTAACAACCTGCTTGACATTCTTGTTTTCAAACAAAATACTGTACGCTTCGCACACAACAGGCATACTTACATTATATTTTTTTCCGAGCTTATATGCCGACTCCGCCGTATGGACGCCCTCAACCACCATATGCACCTCATTTAGGGTTTCTTCAAGATTTTTTCCCTTTCCCAGCAATATTCCGGCACGGCGATTTCTCGAATGCATACTTGTGCAGGTAACTATCAAATCGCCTATTCCCGAAAGTCCCGAAAATGTTTCGGCTTTTGCTCCCATTGCAACGCCGAGACGCTTTATCTCTGCCATTCCCCTTGTCATCAATGCCGCCTTTGTGTTGTCTCCGTAACCGAGACCATCACATATTCCGGCACAAAGTGCAATAACATTTTTCAATGCTCCGCCGAGTTCAACTCCGATAACATCTTCCGCATAATAAACTCTAAATGTTTCGTCCATAAAAATGTCCTGTATTTTCTTTGCAATCTCAATATCATCCGATGCAACTACATTTGTTGTCGGAAGTCCGCATCCGACCTCCTCCGCATGAGACGGGCCGCTCATAACCGCAATTTTTGCCTGCGGTATTTCCTCCGAATAGACCTCGGAGAGTCTTTTTAAAGATTCATTTTCAAGTCCCTTTGAAAGATTTACCAAAATTTGCCCATTTGCAATAAACGGGGATAATTTTTTTGCCGTTTCTCTTGTAGCAAAACTCGGTACAACCGTGACAATAATTTCCGAATCTTTCACACAGGCTTCCATATCGTTCGTGCAATGAACGGTATCAGAAAGCATAACACCCTTTAAAAATTCCCGGTTTTCTCTGTCTCTTTCAATTCTTTGTGCCTCATCTGCGGAATAGCTCCATAACGAAACATCAAAACCCTTTCTGCCCAACAGTGACGCAACAGCCGTTCCGAAGCTTCCCGAACCAATTATTCCTATTTTCATTTTTTTTCTCCTTTTTTTGAAAAAAGTTTATTTTCGGTTCCGTTTTTCAGTCGTTCTATATTTGCTTTGTGCTTAACTATTATCAAAAGTCCCAAAACAACAGCACATAAAATGTATGCCGAGTTAAAATCATTTGCCGCAAGCATAAATGCCGCCACAATACACGGATATGCAACCGCTCCCGCTATAGATCCGAGAGATACATATCTTGTTGTAACCATAATAATCAATGCGGCTATCAAAACGATAAGACCGGCTCTCCAATCAAGCATAAACGCCGCACCTATGCTTGTTGCAACACCTTTTCCCCCTCGAAATCCGAAATAAATCGGGAAATCGTGTCCCAAAACAACAAACACCGCCGCAATATATTTCATATTTCCTATTAATATCCTTTGATACAACGGTGTCACAACAGAAGTTAATTCGTAATGTTCAACCAACGCCCCGTCTATGAGCACTCCTATCAAAACAGCCAAAATACCCTTTAATACATCAATCAAAAGAGTAACTACCGCCGCTTTTTTTCCGTGAACACGGAGCATATTTGTCGTCCCGGCATTTTTTGAACCCTCTGTTCTTATATCACTTCCGCTTACCTTTTTTGAAATTATTATTGCTCCCGAAACACTTCCGACAAGATATGCGGCAAGCGCCGTCAGCAATGCAATCAATGAATACAACATACTGTCACCTTAATCCTTATTATTCTTTTCTCTTACAATGAATTTTACTGGCGTTCCGTCAAATCCAAACATTGTTCTCAACTGGTTTTCGATGAAACGCAGATAAGAATAATGGAACAATTCCGCCGAATTTACAAAAAGAATAAATGTCGGAGGAGCAACGGAGGCTTGTGTTCCGTAATAAATTTTGAGCCTTTTGCCCTTATCGGACGGTGGCTGTTGTTTTGCCATTGCCTCGTTGAGCATATCGTTTAGCATACCTGTCGTAATTCTTCGCTTATGCTGTTCGTTTACCTTTTTAACCTCTTCCAACAGCTTATCAATTCTCTGTCCCGTTTTTGCAGAAATAAACATCAGCGAAGCATACGGCATATACGCAAATTCTTCCTTTAATCTATCGGTAAATTCTTTCATTGTTTTGCTGTCCTTATTTTCGACAGCATCCCATTTGTTGACGGCGATTATACACGCCTTTCCCTGTTCGTGTGCATAGCCCGCTATTTTTGTGTCCTGTTCGCATATACCCTGGGTTGCATCAATCATCATAATGCAGACATCACTTCTGTCAACCGCCGCAAGCGAGCGTATAACGCTGTATCGTTCGACAACCTCGTCGATTTTTCCTCTTTTTCGCATACCTGCCGTATCGATAAGCACAAATTTATCATCGCCGACATAAAATTTTGAATCTATTGCATCACGGGTTGTTCCTGCAATATTTGAAACAATAAGTCTGTTTTCGCCGAGAATTTTATTGATAAGTGATGATTTTCCGGCATTTGGGCGTCCGATAACGGCAACCTTGATTTCGCCCTCTTCTTCCGATGTGTCGGCATCCTCGGGGAACTGCTTGCAAACCTCATCCAGAAGGTCTCCGACACCAAGACCGTGAGTTGAACTGATAGCTATTGGGTCTCCCAATCCGAGATTGTAAAATTCATAAAATTCAAAAGGCGGATCACCTATATTATCCACCTTGTTGACCGCAAGAACAATTTTTTTCTTTGCTTTCAAAAGCATTGCACATACATCGGAATCATTTGCGGTCAATCCGTCACGGACATTCACCATAAATATGACAACATCAGCCATTTCAATCGCCATTTGAGCCTGCCGTCTCATCTGTGAAAGAATTTCATCCTTTGACTGTGGCTCGATACCGCCCGTATCTATGAGTGTGAAATGCTTGTCAAGCCAAGATGCATCGGCATAAATTCTGTCTCTCGTAACTCCCGGTGTGTCTTCAACTATACTTATTCTCTGTCCCGTTATTTTATTAAATAATGTGGATTTTCCCACATTCGGTCTTCCTACTATCGCAACCGTAGGCTTCATATTATCCGCTTCCTTTCGTAATTAAAATTCTATTTCTTCATCGGTAATTTTTTCGACAAATTCATATCCGTCGTTATTTATAACTCCTATCGGAGTTTTTAAATATTCCCGAACCTCTGTAAGGGTTTTGTCATCAAGAAAAACATCCTCTCCGGCTCTTAACATTGAAGACGGAATAAACATTTCGTCCCCAAGCTCTTTATCCTTTAATTGCTCCATTATATCGCCGCCGACAACAAGCCCAGAAACATTGACGCCGCCTCCGAAAAAATTGTTTTTTATAGGATAAACATAAACATTCAATCCATCGCATACTTCTTCAAGTTTTTTTGCAAGCGAATTTATAAAATCATATGCAAGCTCGCCCGTCACAAGCGACACCGTTCTTTTTTTCTTTTTGTATTTTAAAAATCCAACCGCCGACAAAAATTCTTCATGCATCGATGCAACCAAACCCACGCCATTTTCAATCTGTGGAAATCCCTCATATTCCTCCGCCTCGGGAATCGGTTCATCGGCATTTATATAAAATTCATCCGAAAGATAAACAAGTCGTGTTCCGATTTCCTTTTTTAGCTTTTTCTGCCATCTGCCAACCATCTCGATTACCTCTTTTGAGCTTTCTTTATCAAATGCCTTCAATTGGCACAAACCCTCTCGGTGAGCCGTCAGCCCTACAGGAACTACCGACAGGCTTTCCACATACGGGTGAAGCGAGGCAATATCTTTTATTGTTCTGTCAAGTTCCTCCTTGTCGTTATACTCACGGCAAAGAACTATCTGACAGTTCATATAAATTCCGTTTTCGGAAAATCGCTTCATTATTTCAAATATACGCCCTGCGTTTTTGTTGGATAGCATTTTTTTCCGAAGTTCGGGATTTGTTGTATGTACCGAAATATTAATCGGCGACACTCTCATTTTTATCAGCCTGTCCAAATCATCGTCGTTGAGATTTGTCAGAGTTACGTAATTCCCCTGCAGAAACGAAAGTCTTGTATCGTCATCCTTAAAATATACAGTTTCTCTCATTCCCTTGGGAAGCTGGTCTATAAAGCAGAAAATACATTTATTCCGACAGCTTTTTGCTGTATCTATGAGTGCGTTTGAAAATTCTATTCCCAAATCCTCATAGTCGTTTTCTATTGTTATTTCTTCAATATCACCGTTATTTTTAAGAACTCTTAATACAACCTCATATTCTGCGGTCAAATATCTGTATTCCAATATATCGTAAAATTCATTGCCGTTCACCGACAAAATCACATCGCCTTTTTCAAGTCCCGCTTCAAATGCAATAGACTTCGGCTCGACATACTCAACTACCGCCTTATGTTTTTGCAAGCAAAACAATCCTCTCTTTAATTTTGTATATTCATATCCAATATATATTTTCCCACAAAATCATCAAATAATCAAGTCTTTTTGCAAATTTTTTAAAAAGTATTGACATTTTTCTTTTTTTAATATATAATGTTAAGGCTTGATTATGGGTGTTTTTGCCCAAAGCAAGCAATGATTTTAAAATACCCTTTGGGGGTATTCCTTGCCCAAAGACAGGCTTTGGGACTTAAGTCCATAAGGAGGTGTAGAAAATGGCTGAAAAAATCCTTAACAGCTATGAAACAATTTTTATCATCGATGCAGGAATCGAAGACGATGCAAGAACTGCATTGCAGGAAAAATTCACTTCATTGATTGCTGCTAACGGTACTGTTGAATCAGTTGACGAATGGGGTAAGAGAAGACTTGCTTACGAAATCAACGACAGAACAGAGGGTTACTATGTTTTGGTAGATTTCAAGGCTCCTTCGGAATTCCCGAAAGAACTCGACAGACAGTACAGAATCACAGACGGAATTTTGAGAACCATTATAATTCGCAAGGAAGACTGATGTTAGTTTCTTGAAAGGAAGCGGTGGAATTATGAACAAAGCAATCTTAATGGGAAGACTTACAAGAGACCCCGAAATGAGAACAACTCCGTCGGGCGTGTCTGTATGCAGCTTTTCAATTGCGGTAAACAGAAGATTTTCAAAAGACGGTCAGCAGCAAGCAGATTTTATTAACTGCGTTGCATGGCGTCAGCAAGCAGAATTCATCTGCAAATACTTCTCAAAGGGAAGTATGATTGCGATTGTCGGCAGTATCCAAACCCGTACTTGGGACGGTCAGGACGGCAAAAAGCAATATGCAACTGAGGTTGTTGTTGATGAAGCTCATTTCACAGGCTCAAAAGCAGAGTCCGGAACAAATAATTCTCCGTCTAACGCAGGATTTGAGCGTCCGGCACAGGATTCATCGCCTTTTGACGAGTTTGATGCATCCGGTTTTTCAGCAATGGGCGGTTCTGAAGATGATTTACCGTTTTAATTAACAAAATGATAAAAATTGTAAAGGAGGATATCGAAATGCCTGAAAAAAACGAAAGACCTATGAAGGTCAGAAGAGCAAAGAAGAAAGTTTGCGTATTCTGCGTTGATAAGGTTGATTCTATCGATTATAAAGATACGGCAAAGCTCAGAAGATTTATCACTGAACGCGGAAAGATTGTTCCGAGAAGAATCAGCGGTAACTGTGCAAAGCACCAGAGAGAGCTTACAGAGGCTATCAAGAGAGCAAGACAGATTGCACTTTTGCCTTTCGTTGCCGAATAATTATAAAATTTTCAAATATCCGTTTCACTATTTTGTGCAACGGGTATTTTTTTGTAAAAAAATTATTATTTTTTTCACAAATCGGTTGAATTATCGACAAAATATGTGTATAATAGTATAGAATGTGGATTAATATTAGTATTCGGAGGTAAAAGCTATGGCAAATTACAAAGAAAATTATGAAAGATGGCTCACTTCTTCGGCTGTTGATGAAGAAACAAAAAAAGAGCTTCTTGAAATAAAGGACAACGAAAAGGAAATCGAAGAAAGATTTTACAGAGAGCTTGAATTCGGAACTGCCGGAATGCGAGGAATTTTAGGTGCCGGAACAAACAGAATGAATGTGTATAATGTCAGAAAAGCAACAATGGGCGTTGCAAAAAGAGTTTGTGACCTCGGCGACGATGCAAAAAATGCAGGCGTTCTCATTGGCTACGATACAAGAAATTTTTCTAGAATTTTCGCACAGGAAACAGCAAAGGTTCTTGCCGCTCATGGAATAAAGGTATATTTGTTTGATACCGTTCATTCCGTTCCGGAAGTATCATTCGGAATAAGAGAATTGGGCTGTGCTCTCGGAGTTGTCATCACCGCCAGCCACAATCCGAAAGAATATAACGGATACAAGGTATATGGAAATGACGGCGGTCAGCTTCCGCCTGCGGCTGCTGATGTTGTTATTGAAGCCATCGACAAATGTGATGTTTTTGATGATATCAAAATAATTTCAATGGAAGAAGCAACAAAGAATAATCTCGTTGAGCTTGTCGGCAAAACACTTAACGAAAAATTCTTGGAGGCTATACGCACACAGCAATTAAATCCTGATGCAGTTGAAAGCGTAAGCGATACATTTAAACTTATATACACACCTTTCCACGGTACAGGAAGCAGACCCGTAAAGGAAATATTAAAAAGAATCGGATTTAAGAATGTTATAGTTGTCAAGGAACAGGACACAGAGGACGGCAACTTCCCGACAGTTAAATCACCTAACCCCGAAGATAAAGAGGGATTTGAAATTGCAATTAAAATGGCAAAGGAAAATGATGTCGATTTGATAATCGGAACGGACCCCGACTGCGACAGAGTGGGTATTGTCGTTCGTGATGCAAACGGTGAATATCAAACCTTTACCGGCAACCAAACAGGTGCTCTTTTGTGCGAATACATTCTCTCACAGAAAAAAGCAAACAACACTCTTGCAGACAATTCCGTTATCATAAAAACCATTGTTACAACAGAGCTTGCCACAAAAATTGCCGAAGCTTACGATGTTGAAATAATGAATGTGCTGACAGGCTTTAAGTATATCGGCGAAAAAATGACAGAATTTGCAAAAACAGGCTCACACTCATATGTGTTCGGTTTTGAGGAAAGTTACGGTTATCTTGCCGGAACTCACGCAAGAGATAAAGATGGTGTTGTCGCAACAATGCTCATTGCCGAAATGGCAGCATATTACAAAACAAAAAATATGTCACTTTACGAAGCACTTCTTGACCTTTATGACAGATACGGATACTTTGCAGAAAAGACAGTTTCTGTTGTTATGCCTGGCAAGGACGGAATGGAAAAAATGGCAGAGCTTATGAGCAGTCTTCGCACCTCTCCTATTGAAAAGGTCGGCGATATGACCGTTATAAAAACAACTGACTACAACGAACAAACAATTAAATCCAACGACGGCAGTGTTTCCGCATTGGAGGGACTTCCAAAATCAGATGTTATAAAGCTAAATCTCTCCGACGGCAAATCACAGCTTATCATAAGACCGTCCGGAACAGAACCGAAAATCAAATTCTATCTTTCTTCTTCACAGGACAGCCTTGAGGCGGCAAACTGCGTTGTTGAAGAAATGCTTTCGGATATAAAATCACAATTGGGACTTTAATCGGTGAATAAATATGAGAATGCGTAAGAAAAAACACTGCGGCGAACGACTTGAAAAGTGTTCGTCGCTCTGGATAAAAAATCCCGAAGAGCTTTCGGGCAAATGGAATGAAATTTTCAACAATTCCAACCCCATACACATTGAAATCGGATGCGGAAAGGGTCAATTTATATGCCAAATGGCAAAGAACAATCCCAACATAAACTATATTGCCATAGATGTTGTACCCGATGTTCTTGTTATCGCACTTGAAAAAGCAACTGCATATAAAATTGAAAATGTTCGTTTTATCATTGCCGATGCGGCAAAACTCAATGAATATTTTGAATATGACGAGGTTAAGCAAATCTATCTGAACTTTTCCGACCCCTGGAAAAAGAATAAGCAGGCAAAACGCCGTCTTACTCACAAAAATTTCCTGGATATCTACAAAAAACTGTTGAAAAACGGAAATTTGATTTGCTTTAAAACAGACAACAAACCGTTGTTTGAATTTTCTCTGAATTCCTTTGCACAGGAAAATTTCAAAATGCAGAATATAACATTCGATTTGCACAATTCAAATTTTTCCGAAAATGTTATGACGGAATATGAAACAAGATTTGCCGAACAGGGTATGCCCATATACAGAGTTGAGGCAAAATATCTCGGTTGGAATGAAGAATAGACAGTATTTGAGCTTTTTAAACCACGCCGTTGCGGCGTGGTTTTCTTTATAAAAAAGATATGCACCGAATTGATGCATATCTTCAAATTATCATTAATCAGCTTTTGAAAAAATCTTGTTCAAGATTTTCACCAAAATGATTACAACTCCCATAACAACGATAATTCCGAGCATTCCTTTGCCCATATATCCGAGATTTCTTATAAAATTCATAGGTTCAAACATTTTTATCACTCCTATTCCGAAATGTTACATAAAGAACTTCAATATCAAACCGCCGGCTATAACAGATGCAATCTGTCCCGACACATTAACTCCCATTGAATGCATAAGCAAGAAGTTTGTTCTGTCCTCTTCAAGGCCTAACTTGTGAACAACTCTTCCCGACATAGGGAATGCCGAAATTCCTGCCGCACCAATCATAGGATTGATTTTTTTCTTCAAGAACAAATTCAAGAATTTTGCAAACAGAACGCCGCCGGCAGTATCAAAGATGAACGCAACAAGACCGAGTCCCAAAATTATGAGTGTATCAACCTTCAAGAACTGTGCCGCTTGCATCTGTGTTGCAATAGTGATACCCAAGAAAATCGTGATAAGGTTTGCAAGTACCTTTTGTGCGGTTTCGGAAAGACTGTTCAAAACGCCGCATTCTCTTATAAGATTTCCGAACATCAAAAATCCAATCAATGAAACCGAACCCGGTGCAACCACGCCGACAATCAAAGTGAGTATTATCGGGAAAAGAATTCTTGTTGTCTTTGAAACATTTTCAGCCTTATATTCCATTCTTATCAAGCGTTCCTTTTTGGTTGTTAGAAGCTTTATAACAGGCGGCTGAATAATCGGAACAAGTGCCATATAAGAATATGCCGCAACCATTATTGCTCCAAGATAGTTTGAATCGAGTTTATCGGCAACAACTATCGATGTAGGACCGTCCGCCGCACCGATAACCGCAATTGAAGCCGCATCATTAATATCAAAAAACATCGATGCCATACAAAGTGTGAAGAAAATTCCGAACTGTGCCGCCGCACCGAATATCATAAGCTTCGGATTTGAAAGCAACGGCCCGAAATCTATCATTGCTCCTATTCCAATGAACAACAAAAGCGGAAACAGCTCATTTGCAATTCCTGCATTGTAAAGAGTTGTCAGTGCACCCTCCGGCATAACCGCATCCGCACCCGGGATATTTGCCAAAATTGCCCCGAATCCCATTGGTAAAAGCAATGTCGGCTCCATATCCTTTTTGATTGCAAGATAAATCAAAACTCCGCCTATAATCCACATTACAACATTGGGCAGTATGCCCGTAAAATTTTGAATAAATTCCATTTTCACATTCTCCGTTTTAATTATAATAATATGATGTATATTCTACACGATTCTCTATATTTTGTCAAGCAAATTATTTCATTTCTATATAGACACAGCGTTCTTCATCGTCCCAGCGAACCTTTGCACCGAACGCCTCCGAAACGGCACGAACCGGAACGAGAGTATTTCCGTAATAAAGCATTGCCGGAGCCTCCAGGCTAATTATCTGATTGTTTTTTCGCATCGTATCCGAATCGATTTGAACGGTAAGGGTCAAGTTATCTTTTTTTGCCGTTGCGGTTTTCGTTTCTCCGCTCCAGCTTACCTTCGCCCCCAATGCTTCAAAAACAGCTCTCATCGGAACAAGCGTTCTTCCGTTTCTTATGATAGGATCTATTTCAAAACAAATTTCGGAATTGTTTAAATAAACAGGAATTCTCTGTTCGGGATAATAAACCAACATACTCTCTTCTTTAATTCCGTCGAACAAAAGCCAATCATCCTCATATTTTTCAGCTATATAAAACACAAAATCCTCGCCAACATCAGTGAAGCAAAAGTTTCCAATATATTCGGGAATATCACACTCAAAAAAGAATTGTTTGAGAGATGTGCATCCCATAAATGCCCACATACCTATGTATTCGACTTTTTCGGGAATTGTCACAACTGTGAGCTTCGGCAAATTCATAAATGCGGAATTACCGATTTTTTCAAGCGTATCAGGCAGCTTTACCCTAACCGTTCCGACACAGGCATTAAACGCCCCGTCTCCTATTGTTTTAAGACCGTCGGGAAGCTTTATATATCCGAGTAACGGGCAATCGTAAAACGAACGCTCTCCGATTCTCTCCAAACCTGTCGGAAAATCCGCCTCTTCAAGCACCTCAAAACCCGCAAAGTTATAACTCCCGACATATTTTATTCCGTCCGTCAAAACAAGCTTTTTTGCTGTTTTTCGGTATTGTTCCCAGGGTCTTTCCTCCCTGTTTTCAAAGTCCTTCAAAACGGAATTGCTCCATACTGTAAGAACACCGTTTTCATATGACCAGCCCTCATCCTCCGCATAAACGGCAACAAAAGATGCCATTATACAGACAATCAATCCGAAAATTAATTTTTTAGTCAATTTCATTTCTTTAATTCCTTTCAATCAAGAATAATTTTATTATACTACTTTTTTTCAAAAAAATCAACACTACAGCCTTTTTTGACAAAAAAAGTGCAAAAGGCATACACCTTTTGCACCTGCGATTTATTTCATTGTAACGGTAACGACTCTTATTACCGCATTTTCTTTATCCGATGTATCGGAATAGAGTGTCACTTTCGACACCTTACTCTTTGCAAGCTCATTCACCGACATAGTTTTGTAGGAAGTTCCTGAAACATTCACAATTTGAACATTATCATCCATTTTGTAGATTTTGGAATTAACCATTATTCTTCCGCCCTCAACAGCCTGAATTGTGCCGGCAGATGCTATCAGATTAAGAGTTTTAATATCACTTAACTGTCCATTTGAAAGCTTAAACGCAACGGCACCCGAAACATTTGTCTTGTAATTACTTTGATATTGTACTGTGTTGGAATCGGAATAAATTGTGTAAACTCCGCTTGATGTTGCCGTTTCCGGGTCACCTCCCGAGGATTTATATCCCAAGAAAATTCCGTAATCATAGGAGCTCGGCAAATCGCACACATACATCACCGCAATATCTCCGAACGAGTTTGCCGAAACGGAGGTTATCAATTGATTTTGTGTTATTTTTGTTGTTCCGAGTGTATCGAAATCAAGCTTTTCAATACTTACATTGCTATCATCCTCATCAGACAAACGATGGAAAATAACCGCATCTTTTAAGAAGCTCTTTCCGCCGATTGTTCTTTTTTGGTAATCAATCTCACCGTAAGCATCGTATGATGAAACACCCGTCAGCGATACAACGCCGCCGTCATAATTGATTTTAACCAAATCGCCCACATATGAGCTGTAATTTTTCTCAGCTTCATATTCATACACATTTCCGTCCGACATAAAGATGCTTGCCATTGTACAGCTTGAACCCTCTTTTTCGCCATCCTTTGATGTTTCCTTGTAGGTTTTCAAAAGAACTCCGTAGTTAAAGGATGCTGAATCTGTCAGCTCTACAGCAAAACATACTTCATCATTTTCGCCGAGCAAAAGCGTCACTCTGTCACCTATCGCAAAGCTTCCGGATGATGCATCAAGAGCAGATGTATCAACTCTTTGGTTTATCGAATATACATTTCCTCCGACATCAATGCTTGTCACATATGCTTTTGACGGAAGTGCTTCATTGTAAATTCCCGTAACCTTCTTATTATATACATCCATAGTGTTCGTCTGTGTATTGTAGTAAATAACATCATTCACTTCAATATCGGCAACACTTGCCGTCTTGTTATCCTTATACACGGTCAAATCGTTGTAATCGATTGCGATGCCCTCAAGATATTTGTCCGCAGAGGTATAATTCTTTGTTGCACGAACAGGCACTATATTTGAACCCTCGTCAACAACCATTGCAAAATCCCATTCTCCTGCTTTATCCGAATAAAGCTTCACAGATGTTCCGACGGTCAATCTTGAAGAAACAGCACCAAAGGTTGTTTTGCTTCCGCCGTAATAAATTTCAAAATCGGAATTTACCGTATAAGTTCCCTTTGCGGAATTCTTTGTTTTATATTCAATGGTGTTTCCGCTGATTTTGGTAACAACCGCATCAAGCACATAACCGTAGGTCTCGGGAACAAACAAAACAAGCTCCTTGTCCTTGTTAAATACCGCCGTACCCTTGTTTCCGACCATGCCCTTTGCATTTTTGGACAAACAGGTGTATTTTCCGTCTGTAAGTCTTATTTCGTCTGATTTCAGCGATGAATCTTCTTTGTTTGTGGCTATAACATATGAATCCTCATTTACGCCGAAGCCAACCGATTCAAGAAATGTTGTCTGTGATGACCCGTTCACATATGTGAAAAGTGTTTTGTCAGCCATTATCGCCATTGCGGCTCTAGTTATGCTGTCACCTGCCGAAAATTCCATATTTCCCGCAAGCTTTAGCGCTTCAGTCTCATTTATATAGTTTGCCGGCCAGCTGTATCCGACGCTTTCCTCGTTATATCCGAGTATTCTGCAAAGAATGGTTGCCGCCTCGGCATATGTTATTACATTGTTCGGCTTAAATGTTGCATCCGCATAACCTTTTATAATGCCGTTACCTGTCAGATAATTGACATAAGGAATACACCATTTCACGCTATTCACATCATCAAAAGCGGAAGATGCGGAAATTGACTTTGCTTCCGCCGTTTTGTCAAGCATTGCAACAATAATTTTGCAAAATTCCGCTCTTGTAACACTTCTCCACGGTCTGTATGTATTATCCTCATATCCGCCGATAATTCCAAGCTCATTGAGTCTTTCGACAGGTTGATAACATTCAAAATCACTGTTTAAATCATCATAGAGAGTGTTGCTTGCCGATACTGTTATCATCGATGACATAATACCGACAACACATAGCAAGCTTATTATTTTCTTCAATTTTTTCATTGTTTAATTCCTTTCGTTAATCTGCTCTCAATGCCTCTATCGGATGCAACCTTGCGGCTTTTCTCGCAGGTGCGATTCCGAAGAATACACCGATTGCCGCCGAAAATGCAAACGACAGAATAACCATATTAATCTGAACCGAATATTCAAGTCCCACAAGAGCTTTTACAACCGGTCCCAAGCCTATCCCGACAGTTATTCCTATAATTCCTCCGATTATACTCAACAATATAGACTCAATAAGGAATTGAAGAAGAATATCCGTTGTTCTTGCTCCTATTGCTTTTCTTATACCGATTTCTCTTGTTCTCTCGCTGACACTTACCGTCATAATATTCATTACTCCGATACCTCCGACAACAAGTGAGATTGCCGCAATTCCGGCAAGCATGGTTGTCATCGTTCCTGTTATTTCGTTCATCGTATCAAGGATTGAAGATACACTTGATACATTGAAACCGCTGTCCGTGCCGAGTTTTTTTGTTATAAACGCCTCAACCGAATCAACCGCCGCTTCAACAGTATCTTCATCCGTTGCTTCAAGATAAAATGTTGAAATCGTTTTGTTTTTCAAAAATCTCATTGCGGTTGTGTATGGTATTGTAACCTTATTATCCTGTGAATTTTCCGTGGAATCGCCCGCCTCTTCATAAACACCTATGATTTTAAACTGTTTTCCGTTTAATTTTATTGTTTCTCCGACAGGGCTCATTCCTCCGAACAGCTCGTTTTGAATATATGTTCCCACAACGGCAACATATGAGCGGTTTTCGCAGTCGTTATCCGAAATAAATCTTCCGTTTATAAGCTCAACATTTTTCACCGTTTCATATTGAGGGTCTGTGGCATCAAGCGATGTTTGAAAATTATTATCACCGAGCTTTGCCTGTGCAAATCCTGTGATATATGGGGTTATATTGGCAAAAAGTTCTGATTTTTCTTTGGTAAATTCGGACAAATCGTCAAAATCAACACTTCTTGTTGAAGCTCTTCTGTCAAGGCTCACCGTTATCAGTCTTGTTCCCATTTTGGATATCTGATCGGTTATTGATTTTGTTGTTCCTCCGCCTATACCCGTCAGAAGAATTACCGAGCCGACACCGATTATAATTCCAAGCATTGTCAGTGCGGAGCGTCCCTTGTTGCTCAAAATACTTTTAACCGCCATTTTCAGCGATTGATTGATTTTTGTCATAAACTTCATAGAACCGCCTCTTTTCTGCCGTCACTGTTATCCACATCCGAAACAATCAAACCGTCTTTTATCGTAACAATTCTTTTTGCCTGCTTCGCTATTCCCAAATCGTGAGTTATGACAACAATTGTGTTTCCCTCATCGTGAAGCTCGTGAAGCATTTGCATAATTTCTTTTCCCGATTTGGAATCAAGTGCTCCCGTAGGCTCATCGGCAAGGATAAGCGACGGTTTTGATGACAGTGCTCTTGCTATTGAAACTCTCTGCTGTTGTCCTCCCGAAAGCTCTGCCGGCTTATGGTGCATTTTTGCTTCAAGTCCGACCTTTTTTAAGGCTTCCTTTGCAAGTACCGCTCTTTCGTGCTGTGATATTCCACGATAGATAAGCGGCAATTCGACATTTTCTATTGCCGTCAGCTTTGTCAAAAGATTATATTGCTGAAAAATGAATCCGATTTTCTGATTTCTCAAATCGGCAAGCTGATTATCCTTCATTTTGCTGACAGGTACGCCGTCAATCCAACATTCACCCGATGTCGGCACATCAAGACAGCCTATCATATTCATCAATGTTGATTTGCCCGAACCCGACGGGCCTATTATTGCGACAAATTCATGAGGCTTAATGTGAAGGCTGACCCCTCCAAGGGCGTGAACCTCCGAATCACCCATATGATATATCTTTTCTATGTTTTCAAGTCTTATCATATTAGCTTACCTCATACCGCCGCCCGGCATTCCTCCGCCGCCGCTACGGTTTCCGCCTTGATTTCCTCCGGGCATACCGCCACCCGGCATTCCCCCGCCCATCATAAACATTGCGGAATCTGACGACCTGCTCTGTACTGCAAGACTTTGTATTTCGTCACCGTCTTTTAGTCCGCTTGTTATTTCAATATTATCATCATCCGAAATTCCTGTTGTTACAATTGCAACAACATATCCCTCCGGTGCTTCCGGAAGCATACTTCTTTCTTTCTTTTGACTGTTGTCCTTTTTAGAACCCTGTTCTTCGTTTTTATTTTTTGAATTTCTTTCTTTTCTCTCGGGCATTTCTCCGTCCTCCGGCATTTGAATATTGCTCGGAGCTTCAATTCCACGACCCATTGCCTGTTTGAATTCTTCTTCAGTTGCTCCCCTTGTTCCCGTTTCGTCCTTTAAGAACACATAAGAAACGCCCATAACCGTTTTGATATCGGCACTCGGAGCAATCAAAACATTTTCAACCGATTCAACTATAACGCTTGCATCAACATTCATACTCGGCCTCAAATTACCCGGTTCGTTTATGACAACCTCGGCTGTGTATGTCGTCACACCGTTTGTTGCCGTACCCTCAACCGATATGCTTGTTATTATTCCGATAAATTCTTCATTTTCCAATGCATCGCAAGTGATTTGAACTTCTTGACCCTCGCAAACCTTGCTTATATCAAGCTCATCTATTTCCATACTGAATTTCAGTTTTGATATATCCGCAACAACCATAAGTGCGGTTGATGAGTTTGTTCTGTCAATTGTATCGCCGGCTTTTGCATTCTTGGTTATAACCGTTCCGGCAATCGGAGAAGTTATTGAATAGTCATCAAGGCTGTCCCTTGTTTCAGACATTGCAAGCTGTGCACTCTTATAGTTTAGCTCACTGTTTGTTACATTTCTCTCTTGCGACGAAATTGCATCGGAAGAAATTGTTGCTATGACCGCACCCTTTTCGACATAATCACCGTTTGAATAATTGACCGATGTCACCGTTCCCGAGGCTTCCGCTTTAACCGCTCCGCTTTCGCTGTATTCTATCGTGCCAAAACCGGGACTCTGCATTCCGTCGATTTCCGCTCCAACAGTTAATCCCTCGATAAATGCCCCGGGATTTTCAAGCTTTATCGTAACATTGTATGTCTGCGAGCCGCTTGCCTGTGCATTCGACTGACTGCTTATCGACGAAACCGTTCCCGAAACAACACTCATATGTGCGGAGCTTGAAATATTGGCACTTTGTCCCACATATATTCTGTTTGTCTGCTCTGCGGTAAAGGGAACCGACACTTCAAGATTGTTTGTGTTTTTCACCGTTGCTATTTGCTGATTGTTTGAAACATCATTGCCCTTTTTCAAGGTAAGCTCCGAAATCGTTCCCGAACAGGGAGCTGTTATGTATAAATTCGATTTTGCATCGTTGTAATCGCTCCTTGCATTTTCAAGACTGTTCTTTGACTGTGCCAAAGAGATTTCCTGCCTGTCAATACTCTTTTGCACCGTTTCCTTGTCAAATTGGTAGAGAATATCTCCCTCCTTGACCGAATCCCCCACTTCATAAGGAGAGCTGACAATGTCACCGCTGACCATTGAAATAATTTCAAACCTTTCATATGCTTCAACAGCTGCCTCGCCCGTTATCACAGATTTTATGTTGCCGTAGGTCACAATGTCGTTTTGGGTTACATCCTCCGTTTTTGCACCCTTTGATTTTTTCTTGAAAATCAAAAAACCTCCGACTGCACAAACAAGAACCGCTCCCGCTGTTATGTATGCAATTTTTCTTTTGGACAGATTGAATTTCTTGTTTCGCTCCATCTTTTTTCCTCCTTAATCCGATGATAGATTCTCCTTTATCAATTTTACCGCTTTATTATATCATTAATTTATTTCTTTTTTATGTCACAGTTGTTTTATTTATGTAAATAATTTATAAATAAAATGTGAATAAAAGAC